>JANORH010000568.1:0-4032 GCA_031415215.1 Alphaproteobacteria bacterium
GCGTCCGCGCCATAGCGACCGTTGGTGGCGTTGAAGAAGTCTTCCCGAATGGGGTTGAAGGATTTGAAAACCATCAGCTTGTCGAAATAGGGAATGGGTCGGATCAGCTCGACCCGCAGGATGCGATCACTTAGGGCCTGAACGCCCAGGCTGGAGAGCGGCGCCTGGCCTTTGTTAATGGCCTCCGCGTTCTTGATGGCGAAGAAGATCGTGGCGTACTCGCTGGCCGTTTTGGGGTCGACGGACTTTCGCCAGGCGAACACGAAGTCATGTGCCGTGACGGGCTTGCCGTCGCTCCAGCGGGCATCTGGCCGCAGCCAAAAGGTGGCCCCGGTCTCGGTGATCTCCCAGCGTTCTGCGACACCTGGAAGCAGTTTTCCGCCATCGCCGTTTCGGATCAGGCCCTCTGTGACGTGGCCCAGAACCATGCCGCTGATGGTGTCGGTGCTGCGCGTGCTGTCCAACTGGGGCGGCTCATCACCCAGCGCCAGCGTCACCGTTCCGGTCTTCGCGTCGATGCCCTTGCTGATACGGCCCCCGCCGGCGAGGCCGGATGCCCACGAGAGGCCCAGCATCAGCAGTGCGATCCCGACGA
The DNA here is from genome assembly GCA_031415215.1 of Alphaproteobacteria bacterium. Classification (GTDB taxonomy): domain Bacteria; phylum Pseudomonadota; class Alphaproteobacteria; order Caulobacterales; family Caulobacteraceae; genus Phenylobacterium. The sequence continues at coordinate 596 of JANORH010000568.1, forward strand.
CCGAGGCGACGGCGATCAGCAGCAGTTGCCGTCCGGCAGACCTGTTGAAGCCGTCCTCACCATTCCCGGAGCCGCTCATGCTGCGGGCCTGTCGATCACGGCAGGTCGTTCGCGCGAACGCCAAACTCTAACACTCAGGACGCCAGTTGGCCGCGCGCGCATCGAAATGACGGACTCGTTGGAAAACAAACGCCAGCAGCACCAAACCGCAGGGGTTCGTCAAGTGCTGCGCGTTCTGAGTCGGGGTTTAGCTCATCCTCGCGCGGCAATCGCTTCCACCGTCTGGGCGCGGCTATCGAGGTCTTCGGCAAGGCGTCGGGCGATGTCGCGGATGCCGGGGGAATAGGCCTCGCCGCCGTCAGCGATTTCGGCAGCCAGATTTTCCAGATCGGTCATGGCGTCGGTGAACGCCTTGACGTGATCCTTGGCCAGCTGGCGGGCTTCGGCCTGCAGGCGCCGGACCTTCTGGGCCACGGTTTCGGCCATCGGGAAGGCGGTCTTCAGGTTGTTGTCAGTAACCACGCTGAGCGTCGGTGACATCCTAATGATCCTCAAATCTCTAACCAGGTCGCTTGCGGGCCTGCGGTCCGGAATGGTCCACTTTCAGCCCTGCTGCGCTGTCTCAAGATACGCCCCGAAACAACACAGGTTGCCTGTCTGCCGCATGAACGGTGCCAGTTAAGGCTGTTCATGTGAGGGGTGCGGCCCGGCGGACACGGTGTTTGGTTAAGGGGGCGGGGCGCGGGTCTGGTGCCAGCTTGCCGCACGTCGTAGGGAAACCGGATGACCGACCCATCCCTTTCGAACGCCCCGTGGCACCCTCCAGAAGAGGTCCGGCAAGGGCCGCTGTCCATGGCGGCACTAAGGCTGCTGCGCGCGGCACCGCGGGCGATCTGGCCGATCCTGGCGGTGTTGGCAGTGCTCAGTCTGGGTATGGATCTGGTGGCACGACAGATGGGCGTGCCGCTGGACGGGCCGCAGTATGCGGCGTCGACCTGGGGCTATCTGGCGGTGCTGTCATTGATGACCTCGTCGGTGGTGGGCGTTGTGCTGCATATCCTGCTGACGGGGCGGGGGCCGAGGGGACTCAGCACGGGGTTCGTCGGCTTCGTGGTCTGGACCGCCGCCGTCACCCTGATGGCGAACGTGATGATGAGTGTGATCCAGGGCGCGCCGACGGCGCCGCCGGCCCAATTGTTGCCCCGGTTCGCCCTGGTGGCGATCGGCGGCGTGGGCGGGGCGATCGTGCTGACCCGGCTGATGTTGCTGCCAATGGCGTGGCTGGTGGGTGATCCCGGGGCGACGCCTGCGGGGTCGTGGGGGCGGATGCGGGGGCAGCTTGTGCCCTATATCCTGGCCTCACTGCTGCTGAGCCTGCCCGTTGTGATGGTCGGAATACTCGCTGTAAGCGCGTTCGGCGGGGCCGAGGGCGAGCTGACCGCCGGGGCCCGCATCGCGGCCCAGCTGATGGCCATGGCGATGGCGGCGCTCAGCGCAGCGCTGAACGCGGTGATGTACCTGCGGCTGGTGGGGGCACCGCCGCGGCTGGGCGAGGTGTTCGACTAAAGCCGCCCCTTCCGGAACCGTTCCGCCGCCTCCGCCCGCGCCTCGGCCTTCACCCGCTTCACTGCCCCGCGGTCGGCGGTTTCACCGGCCGGGGTCAGCATCTCGTTGGCGAATTCCAGGTCCAGCATCTTCAGGCGCTTGATCTCGTCGCGCAGGCGGCCGGCGGTCTCGAATTCCAGGTTGGCGGCGGCCTCGCGCATGCGGGCTTCCAGGTCCTTCAGCGTGGTCTTGAAGTTGTCGCCCATGAAGGGTTTGCCGTCCTCGGCGACCCCCACCGGCACGGTGACGCGGTCCTTCTCGTAGGGGCTGGCCAGGATGTCCTTGATCGACGACTTGATGCTGGCCGGCGTGATGCCATGTTCGAGGTTGTAGGCTTCCTGCTTCTCGCGGCGCCGCGAGGTTTCGGCCATGGCGCGCTCCATCGAGCCGGTGATGCGGTCGGCGTAGAGGATCACCCGGCCATCGATATTTCTGGCGGCCCGGCCAATGGTCTGGATGAGGGAGGTTTCCGAGCGCAGGAAGCCTTCCTTGTCGGCGTCGAGGATGGCGACCAGCCCGCACTCGGGGATGTCCAGGCCCTCGCGCAGCAGGTTGATCCCTACCAGGGCGTCGAAGGCGCCCAGGCGCAGGTCCCGGATGATCTCGATCCGCTCCAGGGTGTCGACGTCGGAGTGCATGTAGCGGACCCTGAGGCCCTGTTCGTGCATGTACTCGGTCAGGTCCTCGGCCATCTTCTTGGTCAAGACTGTGATCAGCGAGCGGTAGCCCTGGGCGGCCACCTGACGCACCTGGTCGATCACGTCATCCACCTGGCTGAAGCCGTCCTTGTGGACGGGTTTGATCTCCACCGGCGGGTCGATCAGGCCGGTGGGGCGGATCACCTGTTCGGCAAACACGCCGCCGGTGCGCTCCATTTCCCAGGGGCCGGGGGTGGCCGAGACGAACACGCTGTCCGGCCGCATGGCGTCAAATTCCTCGAACTTGAGCGGGCGGTTGTCGATGCACGACGGCAGGCGGAAGCCGTACTCGGCCAAGGTGAATTTGCGGCGGTAGTCGCCCCGGTACATGCCGCCGATCTGGGGCACGGTCTGGTGGCTCTCGTCCACGAACAACAGGGCGTTGTCGGGGATGTACTCGAAGAAGGTCGGCGGCGGCTCGCCTACACGCCGGCCGGTCAGATAGCGGCTGTAGTTCTCGATCCCGGCGCAGGAACCGGTGGCCACGATCATCTCGATGTCGAAGGTAGTGCGCTGCTCAAGGCGCTGGGCCTCCAGAAGCTTGCCGTTGGCCACCATCCAGTCGAGCCGTTCCTTGAGCTCCGACTTGATCAGGTTGACCGCCTGCCGCAGCGTCGGGCGCGGCGTCACATAGTGGCTGTTGGCGTAGATTTTTATGCCCTGCAGGTCGGCTGACTTGCGGCCGGTCAGAGGGTCGAACTCGGTGACGGCCTCGATCTCGTCGCCGAACAGGCTGATCCGCCAGGCGCGGTCCTCGTAGTGGGCCGGATAGATCTCCAGCGTGTCGCCGCGTCGCCGGAACGTCCCGCGCTCGAAGGCGGCGTCGTTACGCTTGTACTGAAGGGCCACCAGGTCCCCCATCAGCTTCTTCTCGTCGATCCGGTCGCCCGGTTTCAGCGAGAAGGTCATGGCGGAATAGGTCTCGACGGAACCGATGCCGTAGATGCAGGACACCGAGGCCACGACGATGACGTCGTCGCGCTCCAGGATCGCCCGGGTCGCAGAGTGGCGCATCCGGTCGATCTGCTCGTTGATCGATGTGTCCTTGGCAATGTAGGTGTCGGTCCGGGGGACGTAGGCGTCGGGTGGATAATTATGGTAGTAGCTTACGTAGTTTTCGTCGGCGGTGTGGGG
>JANORH010000569.1:0-3650 GCA_031415215.1 Alphaproteobacteria bacterium
CCAGCGCGCGCTACGAATACCGCGCCTTTCGCAAGGACGGGACGATGGTCTGGCTGGAGGCCAGTGCAAAGGCCATCTTCGAAGCGGGAACGGACCGATTGATCGAACTTCAGGACGCGGTTCGCGACGTGAGCGCCCGCAAGGCGATGGAAAGTGAGCTGTCAGCCGCGCGTGACGTTGCCGTTGATGCGATGTCGGTAAAGTCAGAGTTCCTGGCCAACATGAGCCACGAGATCCGCACGCCGCTCACCGCGATCCTCGGCTTTTCCAGTTTGCTCTCGGCGCGTTCCGACCTGACCGAATCCGCCAGAGGCCATGTCAAGCGCGTGAATGGCGCCAGCAAAGCCTTGCTCGCCATCGTCAACGACATCCTGGATTTCTCGAAACTCGAGGCGGGCCAGATGTCGATCTCGCCCAGCGCGGTCGATGTTACCGAACTGGCCCAGGACGCCATCGCGATGTTCGCGCTACAGGCCGAGGAGAAGTCGCTGTGGCTGGAATTCGAAGAGGTGTCCTCTGCGCCGCCTCTCGTTCTCATCGATCCGGATCGGGTCAGGCAGATTCTACTCAACCTGATCGGCAACGCGATCAAATTTACGGACGCAGGCACTGTTCGCCTCCGCCTGGCGTACAATCGCGACAGCAGCATGCTGCGGCTCGAAGTCCAGGACACCGGGTCCGGAATGGATGAAACCCAGTGTCAGAAGCTGTTCCAGCGCTTCTCACAGGTCGACGCGTCATCGACACGAAGACATGGCGGCACCGGACTGGGTCTGGCCATCAGCAAGGCCTTGGTCGAGGCTATGGATGGCGAAATCGGGGTGGCCAGTGTCCCCGGGCAGGGCTCAACCTTCTATTTCGACGTCAAGGCGCCGGAAAGTAGTGCCTCGACGGAGGAAGGGGCCCTTGTGGCAGGCAACGACGCGAACCTTTCAGGCATTCGCGTGCTGCTGGCCGATGACAACGCGTCAAACCGCGTTCTGGCCCGATTGCTGCTCGATCAATTCGGCGCGGACGTGACCGAGGCCGAAGACGGTCAGCAAGCGCTTGATGTGGCGATGCAGGCTCCGTTCGATGTCATCCTGCTGGACCTCCACATGCCGGTCATGGGCGGGATCGAAACCCTGACGAGGCTCCGCGCCGATGACGGGCCGAATCAGAACGTCCCCGTGCTGGCCTTTACGGCCGACACCTCCGACAGCGCGCTCGAGGCAGGTGGCGGGTTCGACGGCGTCGTCGGCAAACCCATTGTCGCGGCCGAGCTCATCTTTGAACTGGAACGCGTGACCCACTGGCAGGAGCCAGTTTCGTCCGCCGAGGGGCGATACTCAGATGTCGGCTGAACCCACCCGCCCGCGGATCGTGGTCGCAGAGGACGACCCGATGGTGATGGAACTCATCACCACCCGCCTGGAGCTGGCGGGCTTTCGCACGTTCACAGCCCGCAACGGTAGCGAGGCGCTAAGTCGAATCGCCCACGTCCGTCCCGACGGCCTGGTGTTGGACATCAACATGCCCGTTCTGGATGGGTTCCAGGTGCTGGAACGAATGAGGATGGGACCCAGTGTCCACCGGACTCCGACGCTGGTGCTGACAGCCCGAAATCGTCCCGAGGACGTCAAGAATGCCATTGAACTCGGCGCTCGGGACTTCATCGCAAAGCCCTTCAAGGATGATCAGTTGATTGCGCGGGTCCACCGGCTGGTCCGTAGGGTAAAACCTGCCGACGTTATTGTGGCACCCGACAAGCGCCCCATGACAACCGAGATCTGAAACCGACGGCCTACCGCAGCGTCATGCCGCCATCGACGACCATTTCCATGCCGGTGATGTAACGGGCCTCGTCGGTGGACAGCCAAAGCACGGCATTGGCGATATCTTCCGGCAAACCCTTCATCCCCAGCGGCACCGCGAAAGCCGACATCGCGTCAAGGTCTGGCGGGCTGTTTGATCCGGGGTTCGTGGTCGCGCCGACGGTGACCCAGATGGGGGTCTCGATGATGCCGGGGTGGATCGAATTCACCCGGATCTTGTCTCTGGCATTGGCGCATTCCATCGCCACCGCCTTGGTGAACAGCCGCACACCGCCCTTTGTGGCGCAATATCCCGCCAGGTTTGCCGAGCCCTTCAACCCCGCCACCGACGAGATGTTGGCGATACTGCCGCCGTCGCCCGATACGCGCATCAACGGGATCGAGTGCTTCACGCCCAGAAACACACCATCCAGATTGATGGCAGTCTGACGACGCCAGTCGGTCAGGGTCATCTCCAGGATCGAGCCGCCGATGCCGATGCCGGCGTTGTTGACCAGAATGTCGAGCCGACCATGTCGGGCCTTGATCCCCGCGATGACGTCGGCCCAGACGTCCTCGTCGGTGACGTCATGATGGACGTATTCGGCCTTGCCGCCGGCCTTCCGGATTTCGCCAACGACCTCGACACCCAGGTGATCCTGAATGTCGGTGACGACGACAAAAGCGCCTTCTGTCGCCAGCTTTTCGGCGCAACTGCGGCCAATGCCGCTGGCCCCGCCGGTGACCAAAGCCACTTTACCGCCGACTCGTCCTGACATGATGCGCTTCCCTTATCGTTGATTACTCAACTGGTAGCGCAGCAGCCAGCCACCCGCCAGTAGGTCTGCGACCTACTGCGGACCACAGGCCGTTATAGCTCGTGAGCTACTGCATCCACTTGGGATCGGGGCTGCCTCCGGTTATGATGCCGTAGATCAGCCCGACCGCCAGGATCACGATGGCGACGACCATGATCACACCGATCATGCCTTCGAAACGCTCAGCCAGATGGCTGGGCTTGTGACCGGTGACTTTCCCGGTCGGAGGATCTGTATGCATGACACTTCCTCGCATGTTCGTTGCGGAACCTTGTGGCTCCACGCCGGACTGCGGCAGACGCCAACAGCGTCCCCCGGAAGTTCGCGGCTCCGGACCGGGAGCCAAGCTGCGGGCCGCCGGGGCGCGCCCTTGCCGCCTGTCTTGGTCAGGCGATGGGCGGAGCGTGCGCCCCTGCCGCTAGATAGTCAATTGAGGGTAGCAAACTTGTGAAACAACCAGAAGCGGCCTGAAATTTCAGCCGTAACTCTGCAGCGGCCTCACCTCGAGCGGTGCCTGGGCCACGGCGGCGATGGCCTGCGCGGCGGCCAGGGCGGCCGGGGTGGTGGTGAAGTAGGGGATCTTCATCATCAACGACGAGCGTCGGATTTCGAAGCTGTCCTTGAGAGACTGATTGCCCTCGGTGGTGTTGAATACAATCTGTACATCACCGTTCTTCATGGCGTCGACGATGTGCGGGCGACCCTCCAGAACCTTCTTGACCAGCTCCACCTTCAGGCCCTGCGACGTCAGGTAGGCCCCGGTGCCGGCGGTGGCCAGAACCCGGAAGCCCTGCGCCAGCATCAGGCGGACCGGCTCGGCGATCCAATCCTTGTCGGCGTCACGCACCGAGACGAATAGGCAGCCCTTCTGCGGCAGGCGGGTCCCGCCGCCCAGCTGCGCCTTGGCGAACGCGCGGGCGAACGCCGGCGCCGACGAGGTTTCGCCATCGCGGATCCAGTCCAGGCCCATGACCTCTCCGGTCGAACGCATCTCCGGGCCCAGAATGGTATCGACGCCGGCAAACCGGGCGAACGGGAA
>JANORH010000570.1:0-19186 GCA_031415215.1 Alphaproteobacteria bacterium
TCGATCCGCAGCAACAGTTCTTCGGGCTCAAAGGGCTTGCCCAGATAGTCGTCTGCGCCCAGCTTCAGGCCTTCGATGCGGCTCCCGGCCTCGCCCAGTGCGGTCAGCATCAGCACCGGCGTCCGGCCCGCTTGGCCACGCTGCTCGCGCAACCATTTTGTGAGCGAAAAACCATCCTCGCCCGGCATCATCACGTCGAACACTGCCACATCGAAGTCCAGCGTCGCCAGCAGCCTCCGCGCCGCCGCGCCGCCGGACGCGGCGGTGACCCGGAAACCGGCGCGAGCCAGGTATTCTTTCAGAAGTTCGCGGATCCGGTCATCATCATCGACGACCAGAAGATGACGACTTCTGGGCGGGGCGTCCGAAATACTCATGGAAGGTCTCAGCCCTCGAAACACCCCTCGGAATGTGCAGGGACCTGCGAGGGAAGGCGAGACCATAGCGCAAAACGGCAAGCTGAGCCTGTTGCTGAACCCAATTCGTTTGACGCGACGATGACAGAACGGTTCAAGAGGTCTTCTGCGAGGAGGCCGCATCACATGGCACTTGTTCCCTTTGACGACCGCGACGGATGGATCTGGCTGGACGGCCAGTTCGTGGCTTGGCGCGACGCGAAGGTACACGTCCTGACCCATGGCTTGCACTATGCCTCCGCGGTGTTCGAGGGCGAGCGCATGTACGGCGGCGAAATCTTTGAACTGACGGCCCACACCCAGCGTCTGTTCAACTCGGCCGAAATCCTCGATTTCGAGATTCCCTTTTCAGTAGCGGAGATCGACCAGGCCTGCCGTGACACCTGCGTGCGGAACGGCCTCGCCGACGCCTATGTGCGCCCGATCGCCTGGCGCGGTTCGGAGATGATCGGGGTGTCGGCTCAGGACACCAAGATCCATGTGGCCATTGCGGTCTGGGACTGGCCGTCTTACTTTTCCCCGGCCGAGCGTGCCAAGGGAATCCGGATGTGCTGGGCCAAATACAAGCGCCCGTCACCGGAAACCGAACCGGTCCACGCCAAGGCCACCGGCCTCTACATGATCTGCACCATTTCCAAGCACGCGGCGGAGAAGGCCGGGTACACGGACGCGATGATGCTCGACTACCGCGGCTACATCGCCGAGAGCACCGGTTCGAACGTGTTCTTCGTGCAGGATGGTGTGATCCATTCACCAACCCCCGACTGTTTCCTGAACGGGATCACACGGCAGACGGTGATCAAGTTGGCGCGGGACAAGGGCCTGACGGTTGTCGAGCGGCACATCAAGCCGGAGGAGCTGGCGGGCTTCACCGAGTGCTTTGTCGTTGGCACCGCCGCCGAGGTGACGCCGGTGTCGCAGATTGGCGAGTACAATTTCAAGCCGGACGCCATCTCACTGGGCCTGATGGACGACTATGCGCGGCTGGTCCGTCGGGAGCTGGTGGCGGCCTGAGGCCATGCCGCCTTCCGCCACCTATCGACCCGATCCGCAGTTTCCGGCCCTGGGGTCTGAATTCGGCGATCCTGTCGCTGCGGCTGACTTTCCGCAGACGATCCTGCGCTTCCGCAATGACCGGGCGGCAGCGAGTGTCGGTCTGGACAGGCTCACGGATGCCGAGTGGGTCTGCCATTTCGGTCGCTTCAAGCCATTGCCGGGCAACATCGATCCGCCGTTGGCCCAGCGCTATCACGGCCATCAGTTTCGCACCTACAACCCTGACCTGGGCGATGGGCGCGGGTTCCTGTTTGCCCAGCTGCGCGAGGCGGGAACTGATCGCTTGCTGGATCTGGGTACCAAAGGGTCAGGCCAGACACCATGGTCGCGCTCGGGCGACGGTCGGCTGACGCTGAAGGGCGGGATGCGCGAGGTGCTTGCCACGGCGATGCTGGAGGCTCTGGGCGTGCCGACCTCGCGGTCATTTTCCCTGATCGAAACAGGTGAGGCGCTGGAGCGCGGCGACGAGCCCAGCCCGACCCGCGCCGCAGTGCTGGTGCGCCTGTCGCACAGCCACATCCGCTTCGGCAGCTTCCAGCGGCACGCGTTTTTCGAGAGCGCCGAACGGGTCGGCACCCTGATCGACCACGTCATCGCCAACTACTATCCGGAGCTGGAAGGTGCCGTCGACCGGCCCGCGGCCCTCCTGACAGCGGTGGTTGGTCGCGCCGCGAAGATGACCGCCGGATGGATGACGGCCGGGTTTGTCCATGGTGTCCTCAACACCGACAACATGAACCTGACGGGCGAGAGCTTCGACTACGGCCCCTATCGGTTCCTGCCGCACTCCGACCCCAACTTCACCGCCGCCTATTTCGACCATCAGGGGCTCTACAGCTTCGGTCGCCAGCCCGAGGCGGTGCATTGGAACCTGCAGCAGTTGGCCGGATGCCTTTCGCTGGTCGGCAACACCGACGCGCTGGTCGAGGCCTTGAACGGATTTGGACCGGCCTATCGGCGAGAATTGATGGCCGCCATGCTGGCCCGGCTGGGCGTTGGTTCTGAAGGGGATGAAGCCGATGCGATCCTGATCCAGGCCGCATTCCAGGCCATGGCGGAGGGCGGTGAGGTCCTGCGCTGGGAGCCCTTCTTCTTTGACTGGTTTTGCGGCCGTGAGGATCGGGCCCTGGCCGGACCCCGGGCAAGGCTCTATGCGACCCAGCCGTTTGTAACCTTCCGCCAGTGCCTGGCGGTTCACAGCCCCGTACGACCGGAGCGATTGGCAGATCCCTATTTCTCCCGTACCGAGCCGGAAGAACTGCTGATCGACGAGATCGAGGCGATCTGGGCACCGATTGCCGGGACCGATGACTGGTCGGCCGTCCACACTAAACTGGATCGTATCGAGGCTGCGAGACTGGCCTGGGGGCTCAGCCCGGCTTAGGCCGCGAGGCCCATTGGGCCAGAATTACACCCAACAGGGTCACGACCGCGCCAACCGCCTGCAGGCGACCAATGGGTTCGAAAAACAACACCCAGCCCAGCCAGGCCGCGACCACCGGCTGGACCAGCACCACGACCGAAGCCGTCGAGGTCGGCAGCCGTCCCATGGCCCAGGCCAGCGAGCCCTGCCCGGCGACGTGCATCATGCCCAGCCCGACCAGGGCGGACCAGCCCAGCACGCTGGTCGGCAGGATCGGCTCGCCCGCGATCAGCGCGGCGATCAGCAACAGCGGCGCGCCGATGACGCTGACCCAGAACATCAACTGGCTGGCCCCCTCGGTTTTTCGCCCCTCCGCCATGCACAAAAAATAGGCCGAGTACCAGAGCGCCGTCAGCACCGAGAGCGCGTCGCCCAATGGCTGGTTGACCAGCGCACCACCGCCCTTCTCGAACGCCATCAGCCAGGCACCGCCCGTGGCAGCAGCCACCGCCACAAGAAACAGACCCGTGGGCCGCTGCCTCAGGAAAATCCAGGCGAAAGCCGTCACCACAACCGGCGTCAGGTTGGACAGTACGGTGGCATTCGTCACGGAGGTGTAGTGGATGGCGTAGTGCCAGAAGCCGAGGTCCAGGGCGAAGAACAATCCAGCCCAGATGGCGATCGATGATGGTCTCTCGATCTGACCATTGGTGCGCACGGTCAGGATCGCCAGCAGGGGAAGGGCGATGGCAAGCCGCCAGAAGCCGGCTGCGGCAGGGCCAGCCTCGGTCAGGCGTACGAAGATGGGCGACAACCCGATTACGCAGGCACCAAACAACAGCACGCCCACCGCGCGCCAGTCCGTCTTTGTCTGCGGCGCAGCAACTTCGTCAGTCAAACCCCAGTTCCCCCCGCAACTCCGCGCCGCTCATACCGCGTTCGCGCAGGCTTCGCAGGGTTTCGGCCCGGTCGCGCTTGGAAAGCTTTTGTCCCGCAGTATCGCGCATCAGGGGATGATGAAGATAGCCAGGGGTCGGAAGTCTGAGCAGCGCCTGCAGCAGCCTCTGCACATGGGTTGCGTCTCTAAGGTCTTCGCCACGGATAACCTGGGTGACGCCTTGCAGGGCGTCATCGACCACGACCGCCAGATGGTAGGCGACACCGACGTCCTTTCGGGCGAGAACAACGTCGCCGCCTAATTCGGGCCGGGCTGTGACCGGGACGCCATCGTCTGTGAAGGTCAGGGGCGTGAACCCGATCAGCTTGCGCGCCGCCTCCAGGGAGAGGCGCCAGGCGAAGGGTTCGCCAGCGGCCAGGCGCTGATCCTCTTCGATGGGTGTGAGCGGGCGGCCTGTAAAGACCTCCATATCGCCGTGGGGGGCGGACGCCATAGCCAACGCCACGTCCTTGCGGGTGCGGAAGCAGCGATAGAGTAGCCCATCCGCTTCCAGCTGCGACAGGGCGGCCTGGTAGTCATCGAGGTGATCGGATTGGCGGCGAACGGGCCTCTCCCAGTCCAGGCCGAGCCAGGCCAGATCCTCCAGCAGGGCGGCCTCATACTCAGGGCGAGAACGGGTGGCATCGATGTCTTCAATCCGCAGCAGGAACCGCCCGCCCGCCTCGCGAGCAGCGGCGTAGGCCGTCAGGACGGACAACGCATGTCCGCGGTGGAGCAATCCGGTAGGGGAGGGGGCGAAGCGGGTGACGAACACCCGCCAGCCCTAACAGCCTTGTTGCGGTTTGGGGAACAGACCCATGTGGCTCAGGACCGCCTCGAAGAATGGCAGTTCGCCACCGAGTTCGGTTTTCAGATGGTCAAATTGCTTGAAGCTGGCCATCTCGGCCAGGCCGTGTGCCCCGCACCAGGCTGCCACGCCGGCCAGTTCCAGATGCGTATCCTGTGCCGGGTCAGCACCGTTCTCGATCATGGTGTCGCGAACCATGCAGTAGGCGCTGTCCTTGTTGCCCTGCGTGCCGCTCTGCATGCTATCTGGAACCTCTTCCCGGTCGCGGGCCGCGTCGTACATGACGTGATAGAGGGCCGGATTGTCGCGAGCGAAACAAACGTAGGCTAGGCCCAGGGCCGTCAGTTGCTGCATTCCAGTGGTGGCGGCCTTGGCTGCCGACATCTGGTCACCCAAAAGCTCCCAGCCCACATTGGCGACGGCGTCCAGTAGCTCAGCCTTGTCCTTGAAGTGATGATATGGCGCTGCCGGACTGACCCCGGCTTCTCGGGCCACGGCCCGCAACGACAGGGCACTGGGCCCCTCGGCTTCCAGCAGCCGGCGCGCGGCGTCGACCAAGGCGTGCGTCAGGTCGCCGTGGTGGTAGGGGCGGGGTCCAATGGTTTTGGCTTCGCTCATCTCATTACCATAAGTTCATATTCGGGCGTTGTACACCGATCTTGACACCGCTCAGATGAATGCCTATCTGAGCATCGTTCAAATAAAAAACACCCTCACTTTGATGAGGGTTCCTGAAACTTGAAAGTGTGTGTCATGTCTATCGTAAAGTTCGAACGGTTCTTTGATCGTTTCGCCCCGGTGTTCCTCCTGTCCCTCGGCCTCATCGCGGCCTTCGGCACGGCGGCTCTTAGCGCCTAGGTCTGCCTACCTGGATATCGAAACCTGCGAGGAGGGGGCCCATGCGGCCCCCTTTTTCGTCGGGCACCGACATGTAGGTGCATGCGAAAACGCATATCACGGTCATTAGAATATCTATCTGGACAGTGATCAGATGAATGATATCTAAGCAGTGTCCAGATGGACGCGGAACCGGAACCCCCCGGGATCCCGAAGAAAAACGGAGACCGAAAATGACCAACCTGATGAATAGGATCCTCGACCTGACGGTATCGTTCGCAGTCCTGGGCCTTACCTTGACCATTGCCGGAGCGACCGCCTTGCTCGGTGCCTGAGGGTGTCACCTGGCTAGTGCCTCGTCCGGTCATTGTTCTGAGCGAGGCCACAGGCCAAGGCTCGCGCCGTCGTAGAGTTGTCTCCGAATCGAGCTTATAGTTTCCGAAGATCGATCAATATCCAGCAGAGGATGTTTGTCTTCAGGTCCATCAAGAGCCCCATCGCCTGCACCTTGCGCCGCATCGGATGTCGCCATGCAGGTGGTTAGTCACGCGCCGTCAGGCTGGCCCTGCCTGGTGCTCAACGCCGATTTCCGGCCGCTCAGCTATTACCCCCTCTCGCTCTGGCCCTGGCAAGATGTGATCAAGGCGGTGTTCCTGGACCGGGTCGACGTGGTTTCTACCTACGATCAGTTGGTTCACTCGCCCTCCTTCGCCATGCAACTGCCCAGCGTGGTGTCGCTGAAGCAGTATGTGACGCAGGACCGGCCGCCGGCCTTCACGCGGTTCAACCTGTTTCTGCGGGACGGGTTCACGTGCCAATACTGCCCTTCGACAGATGACCTGACCTTCGACCACGTGATCCCGCGCTCCCGGGGCGGGCGGACCACTTGGGAAAACATCGTCACGGCGTGCGCACGTTGCAACCTGACCAAGGGCGGTCGGATGCCGGCGCAGGCCCAGATGCTGCCTCGCCAGAAGCCCCGCCGTCCCACCGCCCACGACCTCCAGAACCGCGGTCGCCGCTTCCCGCCGCACCACCTGCACGAGAGCTGGCTGGACTATCTCTACTGGGACATCGAACTGGAGGCGTGAGTGATAATCCGGCGAACGGCGGCCTCCACCACGGCCTGGGACTGGTCTGCGCTCAGTCCTTGCTCACGCCGTAGCCTTGACCAGGCCTCGAAGCTCATTAGCATGTCGAGTGTTTCCAGTTGTAGCGGGTCGCCGGAAATGTCGGCCGGCAATGCACGCACGAGTATGGCCCGCAACTCGACCACCATCTGGTCATAATCCGACCCCAGCACCCTGGAGCGATGGCGGAAAACGTCGGCTGCGCGTTTGAAGGGGGCGATCGTTTCGAACGCCTTGGCGCGTCGGCAGATCATTTCGATCAGGCGATCCGGCATTGTCTCGGCTTGCAGTGGACAGCTCATCACCACGCGCAGGTCGGCACCGACCACCCGGGCGATCTCCTGGTACAGGCTATCCATGTCCTGGAAGTGTCTGAACACTGTGCGCAAGCCGACGTCGGCTTGCGCAGCGACCTGTTCGGCGCTGGGGGCGACATGGCCGGCGCGGACCAGGCGCATCATCGCGTCCACGATGCGGCTGCGACTGTCCTGGCCGCGCCTGCGTCGACCGTCGACGGGGGCAAGTGGGTCGGTCATCCCATCGTCTCCGGATGTCGAGTGGATCGGTTGTCCGGCAGGACATACCCGTCGGAGGTCACCTGATCCACGTCAGCTTGCAAATCGAATACACAGCATCCCTTGGGCGCGCCATCAGACGGCCGGCAGGGTGACCCGTGCAATGATGCCGTCCGGAATGTTTATCAGCTCCCCATCCCCGCCATCAGGGCGAACATCAATGTAGAAATGCGTGTATTTTCAACATCTGTGCGGTGTCGGCTGCTCATTCTACCATCTCCTGGATTTCAAGGGCAGCGCCATTCAATCGAATGACAGAAGTATTGATGGAATTTTTTAGGAATTTTCAAAAAAATGGATATCACTACAATATATACAAACAAAAGAGTGATTCCGAAATTTCGAATTTGGTTTGATTAACTATATTCAGGAGTTTTCCCGCGAGGAGATTGTATGACTCGCCGCTTGGGGGAATGCAGTTGCAGGCTCGTGCGGTCACGCTATTGGAGCATCAGCAATTCAAGCAGGCTGTTGCTGTAGGTTTTCAGCACGGCCCGAAAATTGCGAACCTGTACTCCATAGAGTTTAGTGAGGACCGAAAGTGTATCAATCTGAAGCACGGGCGATGCGCGCCAAGACGACGGGCATCTTCAAATTCGCTCTGCCGGCCCTGGCTGCAGCATTCGTGCTGTCATCGGTGCCCGCGACTGCGGCGACGACCTATATCCTTGACCGCGGCGATATGCCGAACCATCGGACGTTGAACATCTCAGGTCTGGGTAACGTATGGGCGGGACCCATCCTGTTCGACGGCACCTATGGCGTGAACGGGCCGAGTTTCGTGGACCTTGCAGCGTTTTGCGTCGACATCTACCACCATATTTCGCTGGGCAACTACACGCCGGACCTGACTTACACCGACGCCAATGCCCTGACTTACGATTCCAATCCGGGCGGACAAGCCAACCACTATTCGGGTCCGTCAGGGCTTGGGGCCGCAAATATCACAAAGATTGGTGCCCTGGCCAACTACGGGACCTTGGTGGCCAAGGACAATCTGCTCGCCAGCGGCACGAAGAGTGACCGACTTGCCGCTGTGCAGGGTGCCATCTGGCAGGTGGCGTCAGGCCGCAATGTGACGGGTGCTGGCCTTGATGGTCTGATCGATAACCTGTCCGGCGCCAACTATCAGAACTTCTTCGCCGGTAATTACGGACCAATCAATACCAGCTTCAAGCTGATTACACCTACCGTCTACCCCGGTGTTCGCGGGACCCAGTCCTTCGTCATCGCCGCCGTGCCAGAGCCCGCAACATGGGTGATGATGATCGGTGGCTTTGGCGCAATCGGCGTCATGCTGCGCCGCCGTCGGCTGACATCGGTTGACGCTGTCGCCTAGAGCCATTCTGGATCAGATGGAATCATCTGATCCGGATAAAAAGGTTCGCTCTTCATATGGTTAGAGTGCGACGGGCGCTTCAACCGGCATCCACTTGAAGCTGTCGCGCTCTAGCGAAAGACGTGAATTCCCCCGGCGCCTGCGCCGGGGGCTTCCGCCAGTCCACGGATCTCAAGTTCCGCTCGCCGCGCACCGCACGTGCAGCGCAGGCGATCTTCCAGCTCGAACAACATCTGTCGGCTCAAGCCCTGGGCGATCCAGAGCCGTGGGTTGATCGTCGCCTCCCGCCCACATCCGCAACGGGCCCACAGGCTGGACCGCGCTGCTGTTGCCCAGCCCAGGCGCGCCTCGCCCAAAGCCATATTCCGTGCCAGTTGCCTGCTTCCATCCGCCATGATCCGACTCCTTGAGGCGAACAAAAGCAGAACTTTGTGCGTCTGGCGACTCCTTAGCGGAAGTTTTTTCGAGTCGCCGCAAGCATCGTGATCAGAGCTTCTCGCTGATCTTGATCGCCGCGCGGCATCCGGAGCGGATGACCGCGCCCAGCAGGGCATATCCGGGTGCGGACTGCGCACCCTCATCTATAGCCAGGTCGCGGTGCGCCAGTTCTTCGTCGCGGAAGGTTGAAAGCTCAGCGGCCAGTTCAGGCTCACGCTCGGCCAGTTCGTCGATCTGCGCGGCGTAGTGGGCCTCGATAACCGTTTCGACGGCTTCGGTGCAGGCGTGCGCGGCCTTTTCACCCAGCAACGCCGTCCCGGCACCCAGTGCGAAACCGGCCAGTCGCCAGAGGGGGGCCATCACAGTCGGGCGCACCTGATGTTCGGTCAGCAGACTGTCAAAGCGGGCGAGGTGCGCCGCCTCCTGCGCCTCCATCTCGGCCATCTGGCTGGCGATGCGGCCTGGCCCCGGGGTGGCCCCGAAGACAGCTTTCTGGCCGCGATAAATCTGAACGGCCGCCAGTTCGCCAGCGTGGTCCACGCGCAGCATCTCCGCCAGCCGTGCGGACGATGCACCACGACCGGGTCGAGGCGGGATCCGTTTTTCCATCAGCGCTTGCCCCGTTCCCGCAGCGCCGCGCTCACGCTGACCCCGGCGAACATCAGAGACACCGCCGCGTTCCAACCGGCCATCGACAGGCCGCCAAAGACCCACGGTGCCTGATCGCAAGATGGGGCCTTGACCTTCTGGCCACCCAGGAAGGCGGCCATATCGGCGGCGGTGACGGTGGTGTTCCCGGACGCACACGCTTGGGGACCCGGCCAGAACTTCCATTCCGCACCGGCGTGATAGGCAGCCACGCCACAGCTCAACAGGAACAGCGCCCCAAGCAACCAGCAGGTGGCCTGTCGCCATCGTGGCCCGCCGGGCAAACGCACGATCACCATTGAGATCAGTCCCAAGCCCAGTATGGCCCAGTAGACCTCACGCTGCCTGAGGCAGAGCGTGCACGGCGCGAGACCGCCGAAGGTCTCGAAGGCGTGAGCCGTCGCCAGCATGGCAGCGGCGATCACGACCGCGCAAAGCCGCCAGCGTTCAAGAAAGGGTCGCAACGCGTTGATCATCGCCCGTCACTTATGGCCTGAAATCCGATGTCAGCCAAAATACCTGATCGCCATGAACCCGCCGACCAGCACAATCAAGCCCAGGATGGCGTAGAGATTGATCCGCTTCTCAAACTCTTCGAGCAGTTGTGGGCCGTAATATTTCAGCACTGCCGCCACCGCGAAGAACCGGACGCCTCGAGTCAGGACGGAGGCCCAGATAAACGTAAGCAGGTCAAACCGTGCGAACCCTGCGGTGATTGTCACCAGCTTGTAGGGAATGGGTGTGACGCCCTTGGCCAGGATGACCCACAGGCCGAACTGGTCGAACCAGGCCTGGAATTGCGCGCGACCATCCGAATGGCCGAACAGGTTCAGGATCGCCTGGCCGACGGGTTCCAGATAGACCCCGATCGCATAGCCTAGCAGGCCGCCCACGACCGAGGCAGCGGTGCAGATGCCAGCATAGACAAAAGCCTTGTTGGGCCGGGCCGCCACCATCGGGGCCAGCATGACGTCGGGCGGGATCGGGAAAAACGAGCTTTCCGTGAAAGAGACAATGGCCAGGGCCCAGGGCGCGTTGCGCGAGCGAGCCAGGGCCATGATCCAGTCATAGAGCTTCTTGAACATGCACGATCCGGGTCGGGAGACTGATATCTCCAGCTAGCAGGGGTCGCACGGCCTGTCTCCGCCCTTCCGCAAGTTAGTTGCACATGATACTAGTTAGGCGCGACAGGAGAACCGTCATGAACGTCGAATCGCCCGCCACCACCCGTGACCTGTTCGACAATCCGTTGGGTACCGACGGTTTCGAGTTCGTGGAATTCACCTCGCCGGAGCCGGAGCGACTGAAGGACCTGTTCGAAAAGATGGGGTTCACCGCGGTTTCGAGGCATCGCTCCAAGAACGTGCTGCGGTTCCGTCAGGGCGATATCAACTTCATTCTCAACATGGAGCCGTCCGGCCAGGCAGCGGCTTTCCGCGACATCCATGGCCCTTCCGCCAACGCCATGGCGTTCAGGGTCCGCGATGCGGCGAGCGCCCTGAAGCTGGCCGTCGAGCGAGGCGCCAAGGCGGTCGCCGGTCCGGTCGGGCCGATGGAGCTGAATATTCCTGCCATCGAGGGGATCGGTGGCTCGAACCTCTATCTTGTGGATCGCTACGGTGCACAGGAGATCTACGACGTCGACTTCGTGCCGATTGAAGGCGCGGTGGTGGCGGCAGCAGCGAACGCCATGGGCCTGACATATCTCGACCACCTGACCCACAATGTCCGGCGCGGGCAGATGGCGACCTGGGCGGCCTTTTATGAGGACATCTTCAATTTCCGCGAGATCCGTTATTTCGACATCGAGGGGCAACAAACCGCGCTGATTTCCAAGGCCATGACCAGCCCTTGCGGCAAGATTCGCATCCCGCTGAACGAAAGCCGCGACGACCACTCTCAGATCGAGGAATTCCTGCGTGACTACAAGGGCGAGGGGATCCAGCACGTCGCGCTGGGTACGAACGACATTTTTGCCTCTGTCGAAACAATGGCCGACCGGGGTGTAAGGTTTCAGGACACCATCGACACCTATTTCGACGGCATCGACGCCCGTGTGCCGGGCCACGGCGAGGACGTTGAACGCCTGCGGGCCGACCGCATTCTGGTCGATGGTGCACCTACCGATGGCCAAGGCCTGTTGCTGCAAATCTTTACGGAGAACATGATCGGCCCGATCTTCTTCGAGTTGATCCAGCGCAAGGGCAACGAGGGGTTCGGCGAGGGAAACTTCAAGGCGCTGTTTGAGTCCATCGAACTGGACCAGATTCGCCGGGGCGTACTCCCTCACAAGACCTGACACAAATGGGAGCCATCTGATGGCCAAGGGCGACTGGATTCCCGTGCGGGCTGCGCAAGGCGTTCACTCGCGCCAGGCTCATGCCGATCTGCCGGAAGGCACCTATGAGCGTGAAATTTCCAAGGAAGGCTTCTTTGGGCCCGCCGCCTTTCTGCACCATCGCCGACCTCCGACCAGCTGGACCGCTTTCGAGGGCCCCTTAAGACCTCGCGCATTCGACCTTACCCGGCTGGGCGGCACCGACCCTTCGCCGTGGGCGGCGGCAATGATCCTGCATAACAAAGCCGTCGAGGTCAGGTTCTGGAAGCTGACGCGGGCCATGCCGGCGCTGGCGCGCAACGCAGATGGCGACCAGTTGCTGTTCGTCCACGCCGGCGAAGGCGATCTCTATTGCGACTATGGACGCATCCACTACCACGTCGGCGACTATCTCTATCTGCCCCGCGGAACAATGTGGCGGCTAAGACCTGTGGCCGAAACCCAGGTCCTGATGATCGAGGCGACCAACAGTCACTTCCGCCTGCCTGATCGCGGACTGATGGGTGGTCACGCCCAGTTCGACCCCGCGATGCTGGATACGCCGACGATGGACGCCGCCTTCAAGGCCCATCAGGACGAGCCCGGCGAGGTCAGGGTCGAGATCAAGAAGCGGGGCACCGTCTCGACGGCGACCTATGGCTACAACCCCCTGGACGCCGTCGGCTGGCACGGTGATCTCGCACCCGTGCGCCTGAACGTCCGCGATATCCGGCCTGTGGTCAGTCACCGCTATCACCTGCCGCCCAGCGTGCACTCCACCTTCGTGAGCGACCGCTTCGTGGTCTGTACCTTTGCGCCGCGACCGTTCGAGACTGATCCTGGCGCGCTGAAGGTGCCGTTCTTTCACAACAACGACGATTTCGATGAGGTGCTGTTCTATCACGCTGGTGATTTCTTCAGCCGTGACCACATCGAGGCCGGGATGCTTACATTTCACCCGAGCGGCTTCACCCACGGCCCGCATCCCAAGGCACTCAAGAACATGCTTGTGCAGCCCAAGGCTGCCACGGATGAGTATGCGGTGATGATCGATACCCGCGATCCTCTGGACGTGGGTGAGACGGCAGCCGCGGTGGAGAACCCCGGCTACGTGAACAGCTGGAATACGGGATGAGTTTCGAGGCAGACCTCACCGCCGCCGCGGAGGACGAAATCGAACGCGCCATGACCCTGGGCTGGGCCGAACTCGCGAGGCTGACCCCATGGGGCGATACCTATGAGGGCTTCACGCCCGACGGCCGCGAGGTCTGTTTCGAACGTTCGTATCTGTGGAACACGGAAACGGGCGGTGACATTCGTGTCGAAGTAAACGTCTATGAGGCGCGGGACTTTGAGGGCGGCGTCCGGTTGACGCGGTCTGTCGAAAAAGAAAACTGAGGGAGAAACGAATGAAGCTGGCGTCGCTCAAAGGGGGCCGGGATGGCCGCCTTGTCGTGGTCTCCAATGATCTTGCCTGGTACTCGCCGGCGGATCGGATCGCCTTGACGCTGCAGGCCGCCCTGGACGACTGGGCGCGGTGCGAGCCGGAACTGCGCGGACTGGCCGAGAGCCTTGAGCACGGCTCGGTACCCAAGGCCCGGTTCCACGAGCACGAGGCCGCCAGCCCCCTGCCGCGCGCCTATCAATGGGCGGATGGCTCGGCCTATGTGAACCACGTGGCCCTGGTGCGACAGGCGCGCGGCGCTGAAATGCCCGCCAGCTTCTGGACGGATCCTCTGATGTACCAAGGAGGCTCGGATGTGTTCCTTGGTCCCCGCGATCCGATCCCGCTGGCTGACGCGGCATGGGGCTGTGACATGGAAGGCGAGATCGCCGTGATCACGGGCGATGTCGCGTTGGGCGCCAGCCGTGAGGAGGCCCTGGCCGCGATCCGCCTGGTAATGCTGTGCAACGATGTGTCCCTGCGCAATCTGATCCCGGATGAGATGGCCAAGGGTTTCGGCTTCTTCCAATCCAAGCCCGCGTCAGCCTTTTCACCGGTGGCCGTGACACCGGACGCGCTGCCGACATGGAAGGCCGGCAAGCTCGGGGGAAGACTTGAGGTCGAACTGAACGGCAAACCTATGGGTGAGGCCGACGCCGGCGTCGACATGACCTTCGACTTTGGCACCCTGGTTGCCCATGCTTCCAAAACGCGCGCGCTGAGCGCCGGCACGATCATCGGGTCCGGCACCGTCTCGAATCGCGGTGCCGACGGTGGCCCCGGCAAACCGATCTCCGAGGGCGGTGTGGGCTATTCCTGTCTGGCTGAGGTGCGCACCGTGGAGACGCTGCTGGGCGGCTCGCCCAAGACCCCGTTCCTCAAAGCCGGCGACGTGGTGCGGATCGAGATGGTCGACCTCAAACGCAGTTCGATCTTCGGTGCCATCGAACAGGAGGTGGCTGCTGGATGAGCGCGGAGGGTGGACTGCTACTGGACAGCTATCTGCCCTACCGGCTCTCGGTCGCGTCGAATGCGGTCTCCGGCCTGATCGCGCGCGCCTATGAGGACCGTTTCGGTCTATCGATCCCGCAATGGCGGCTGGTCTGCGTTCTGGCGGAGGACGGGGGCCTGACCCAGGTCCAGATCGTCGCGCGCACGGTGATGGACAAGGTGACCGTGAGCCGGGCAGCGCAGGGTTTGGTCAAGCGGCGACTGATCGCGCGTTCGCAAAACAAGTCCGACGGTCGCAGCCACGTGCTGGCCCTCAGCCCGGCGGGCCGCAGCCTACACGCCGAAATTGCGCCGTTGGCGCTGGCCTATGAGGTGGCCTTGATTGCTGGACTCGATCCCGGGGAGGTCGCTGTGTTGAAGCGCCTTCTGGGTCGATTGCAGGCTACGGCTGGCCAGCTGGCAGGCGAAACCGTGCAGCCTTAGAGCCTGTCCGTTTCAGATGGAATCATCTGAAACGGATAAACAGGCTCGTTCTCATATGTTTAGAGCACGATGGGCGCTTGAACCGGTATCCACTTCAAGCTGTCGTGCTTTAGGCCGCGTAGGCCAACCCCGGATCGACGACACCCCAGCGGTGCGAACCCTCGCCGAAGGGCAGATGGAAACCAAAGGCGGCGCGCTTGCGTTCGTCTCGCCAGGTCGCCTCGAACGAGACAATCACCTCGTGCTGGAGGTCTTCCGGGATCTGCCGCACATCGTGGCCCAGATTGCGGGCAACGTGTTCGATCACCATGGATCGGTGTGCTTCGCCGCCCAGCGACAGCAGGGCTTCGCGGACGCGTTTGCATAAGGTGGCTTTGACCCGGATCGGCTTTTTGGCGATAGGGGTCTCGAGGGCGATGTCTTGCGGGTTCTGCATGATGAGGCAGAGCTTGCGCCCCATGCATTTATCGGACGGTTAAGGCGCACAGAAAAAGAAACATTAATGCACGCGCCGGTTTAGCGGCACCTCCATGGGTCAACCAGCCCCCATCGCCACGGCTGACTGATAGACCAGAAACGATGTCAGATAGGCCAAGGTAGTCATATAGACCAGCATGACCCCGGCCCAGATCCACGAGTTGGTCTCACGCTTTACGACTGCCAGGGTCGCCGCGCACTGAGGCGCGAAGACATACCAGGCCAGGAACGACAGCCCCGTGGCCAGCGACCATTGCTCGGCCAGCCGGGCACCCAGCGCGCCGATGTTGGCGTCAACATTGGCCACCGCATAGACGGTGCCCAGAGCCGCGACCGCCACCTCGCGCGCCGCGAAACCGGGGATCAGCGCCACCACCATCTGCCAGTTGAAGCCGATGGGGGCGAACAGCGGCTGGATGGCATGACCGATCAGCCCGGCGAAACTGTAGTCGATGGCGGGTCCCGTCGCTCCGGCGGGTGGCCCGGGGAAGGTCGACAAGAACCAGACCAGCACCATCAGCGGCAGGATGATCCGGCCGGCGCGTGACAAGAAGATCTGCGCCCGCAGCCACAAATTCCGCGCCACGCTTTCGGCGGACGGCAGCTTGAAGGTCGGCAGTTCCATCAGGAACGGCTCGACCGCGCCCCGCCAGAATACTTTGCGGATCAGAAACGACACGGCCAGCGCGCTGAGGATGCCCGTCGCATAGAGGCCGAACATAACCAGCCCCTGAAGGTTCAGGCCTGGCCCCACAAGCCGATCCGGAATGAAGGCCGAGATGATCAGGGTGTAGACCGGGATACGCGCCGAACAGGTCATCAGCGGTGCCACCAGGATGGTCGTGATCCGGTCGCGCTTCTGATCAATAACCCGCGCCGCCATGATGCCAGGGATTGCACACGCAAAGCTGGACAACAGTGGGATGAAGGCGCGTCCGTGCAGGCCGGCACCGCCCATGATCTTGTCCATCAGGAACGCCGCCCGGGCCATGTAGCCGAAGTCTTCCAGCAGGATGATGAAAAAGAACAGGATCAGGATCTGCGGCAAAAACACCAGAACGCTGCCGACACCGGCGATCACGCCATCGGCGATAAAGTCCTTGATCAGGCCGTCAGGTAGCCCCTCTCCGACCATTACGCTCAGCCAGGTGAAACCGCCATCGATCCCGTCCATCAGCGGCGCCGCCCAGGTGAACACCGCCTGGAACATCAGGAACAACAGGCTGAGCAGGATCGCCAACCCGGCAACGGGATGAAGCAGCACCGCATCGATCCGGCCAGTCAGGGTATCGGGGCGTTCCGGCGGGCGCACATAGGCCTTGAGGATCCGCTGGGCGTTGCGGTGGGCGTCGCGGATTTCCGCCGCCGATGGCTCCCGCCAGGTATTGGCTGTCGAAAGTGCGCCGGACGCGATCAGGCCCTCGACCTTGGCGGTCAGGTCATCGATGCCGCGCTTTCGGGTGGCCACTGTAGTGACGATCGGGCACCCCAGTTCGCGCTGCAGACCCTCGATATCGATCCGCAGGCCTTGCCGCTGAGCGATGTCGTACATGTTTAGCGCCAGCACCATGGGCCGCCCCACGGCCTTCAACTCCAGGATTAGTCGTAGCACCAGCCGCAGGTTGGTGGCATCGGCGACCGCGATCACCACATCCGGCTCGACCTCACCGGTCAGCCGGCCCAGCACGGCGTCACGCGTCACCACCTCGTCCGGACTGCGGGCGCGCAAAGAATAGGTGCCCGGGAGATCCAGAATTGACAATGACCGACCCGACGCGGTGGTCAGCTGACCTTCCTTGCGCTCGACCGTCACCCCGGCATAGTTGGCCACCTTCTGGCGTCCACCGGTCAGGGCGTTGAACAGCGCCGTCTTGCCGGTATTGGGATTGCCGACCAGCGCCGCGCGGGCGGGCCGCAAGACCGCCTCGCTCATCGGACGTCCATCTTGATCCAGACATCTTCGGCGTCACGCCGACGCAGCGCCACGCGCATATCGTCCAGACGCACCGCAATCGGGTCGTGGCCGAACAGACCTTCGTGCAGCACCTCGATCACGGCACCCTCCACGAAGCCGAACTCCAGCAAACGCCGCAGCAATTCCTCTGCATCGACACCGTGGTCGCCGGACGGATTCTCGGCCCGGACATCGACAATGACGCCACGATCACCCGGATGGGCCGCACTCAGCCGCACTTTGCCTGCGAGGGGCGCGGGCACCATCTGTACAGGTTGAGTTAGTGTCGCGGACATTAAAGGTTACCCGGCGAGCGCAGATATTGCGAACAATTCTCAATTAGGACCGGAACGGCGCCAATGCAAGGCGCGCGTTGACGCAGAGCGATTGGCGCCTATGTTCCCGCTCCGCTGCCCCAGTGGCGAAATGGTAGACGCGGTAGACTCAAAATCTATTGTTGAGAGACGTGCTGGTTCGAGTCCGGCCTGGGGCACCAAGAGGTGTGGGACGCTGTGAAGGGCCCCTCGCCATGGCGGGCTTTCCGATTTACGGAGACGCCATGCGCATTCTCCTGTTCGCTATCCTTGGTCTGGTCTCGCTGTTCGCCACGGTCGCCGTGGCCGCCGATCTGTTCAGCCGCTTTCAGAAGCCGCGCGGTGCCATGGTCGACGTTGGCGGTCGCAGTCTGCGGCTGGTCTGCGAAGGGCCGAAGTCAGACCAGCCGGTGATCTGGATGGAGGCCGGTGCCTTCAGCGGTGCGGCGGATTTTGCAGCCCTTCAGCAGAAGCTCGGCGCCAAGGGCTTGAGATCCTGCGCCTACGACCGGGCCGGGATGGGCTATTCCGATCCGGGACCGAAACCACGCGACGGCGACGCCATCGTGAGGGATCTGGGTGCGTTGATCGCCGCGTCGGGTGAGCGCGGGCCATTCGTCCTGATGGGGCACTCGATGGCGGGGCTCTATCTGCGGCAATACGCGGTGCAGAACCCGGACAAGGTGGCTGGCCTGGTGTTGTTGGACGCCGTGACGCCCGAGATGATCGGGCTGTCTGGGGCCGATGTGTTCGTGAACCGCATGACGACCTTGGCGCGGCTGGGCTCCATGGCCGGTAGCCTGGGCCTGACCAAACCGTTCTACCTGATGGGCGACCGCGTGGGCTTGCCGCCGCAAGGACGCGCCGAGAAACGTCGCGGGTTCATCAATGGTCGCCAGAGCCGGACAGCGTTTGCGGAGGTCAAGAGCTGGCGTGCGGCGGGGGAGCAGGCGCTGGTCGCAGGGCCGTTGTCGCCTGACTGGCCCATCGCGGTGATCACGGCCGGCCCTCCATCGCCGCAGATGGACGTCTGGAACGCGGTGCGCCACGCGCCGGCGCGCGAGTCACGTGCGGGCTTCATCGATAATGTCGACGCCGCCAGTCACACGACGATGCTGGGGCTCACCTATGGCGACCGGGTTGTAGCGGGCGTCGAGAAGGTCCTGGCTGCGCTCAAGCCTACATCCGTTCCGGCGTCGCGATCCCCAGCAGGTCCAGGCTCAGCTCCAGTTGGCTGAGCGTCGTGGCTGCCAGAGTCAGGCGCGAGGACCGGATGGCGGGTTCCGCCGACAGCATCGGGCAGGCGGCGTAGAACTTCGAGAAAGCCTGTGACAGCCGGTAGGCGTGTTCAGCCAGCGCATGCGGGGCCTTCTTTTCGTAGGCCTCGCTGAGCGCGCTGTCCAAGGCGTCGAGGGTCAGAGCGAGGTCACGTTCGGCGGGCTCAGAGATGGTGATTACGCCCTGGCCGAAACCTTCGGCGGCGGCGCGGCGCAGCAGGCTTTTCACGCGGACGGCCTGATAGAGCAGATAGGGCCCGGTCTTGCCCTCGAAGCTGGTGAAGCGGTCGAGGTCGAAGACGTAGGACGTGCCGCGGAAGTTCTGCAGGTCGGCGAACTTCAGCGCGGCGACCGCCACCTTTCCGGCGATGTCCTCGAACTCGGCCGGGGTCATGTTCTCGCCGAGGCCGGCCTCGGTCAAG
>JANORH010000571.1:0-2118 GCA_031415215.1 Alphaproteobacteria bacterium
GGCTGGCCAGGGTCGATCCCGGCGCAGAGCCCTGGGGTGACGCCATGGAGGACGCATACTTTACCGCGTTTGATGACGGGGAGGTCTTGAGCCATTCTCGCCTGTCCCAACAGGCCGCGACGGGTCCCGGATCGGCGGCAGAGGGCCGGGTCCGCAGCGACCTGAACGCCTCGGAGGTGGTCATCGCCGCGTCTGACCGGCCGCGACTGTTTGTTGATCTTGCCGAGGCGATTACGGCGGCAGGAGCCAATATCGTCGGCGCCCGCGCCGCGCGTCAGGCCTGCGAGCGCCTGGGCCTCGAACGCTCCAAGATCGAGCTGGTGGCCTGGCTGGTCGAGCATCATCTGGTGATGAGCGATACCGCCCAGAAGCGCGACATCTCGGATCCCCGCACGGTCTCCGATTTCGCTGCCATCGTGCAGTCACCGGAACGCCTGCGTCTGCTGCTGGTGCTGACCGTGGCTGACATTCGTGCCGTCGGGCCCGGCGTCTGGAATGGCTGGAAGGGCCAACTGCTGCGCGAGCTCTATTCCGCGACCGAGGCGGTGTTCCGGGGCGGACGCGGCTCTGACGCAGCGGCGGCGCTCAGACGCTACCAGGAAAACGCCGCCTATGACGCCCGCGTGCGTCTGGCCAGGGTCGATCCGGGTGCCGAGCCCTGGGGTGACGCCATGGAAGACGCTTACTTTACCGCGTTTGATGACGGCGAAGTCTTGAGCCATTCCCGGCTGTCTCAACAGGCTGCGAACGGCCCTGGATCGGCGGCAGAGGGTCGGGTTCGCGGTGACCTGAACGCCTCGGAGGTGGTCATCGCCGCGTCTGACCGACCGCGATTGTTTGTGGATCTTGCCGAGGCGATTACGGCGGCGGGGGCCAATATCGTCGGTGCCCGCGTGTTCACGTCACGGCAGAAACAGGCGTTGGACGTCTTCTATGTGCAGGACATCACCGGGGCCCCGTTCGGCGGCGTCGACCCCAGGGTGCTGACCCGCCTGGCCGACAGCCTGGCCGCCGCCGCGCGCGGCGAACCCCATGCCCGCGAACCGCGTCGGCAGGATCTGGGCCGGGCCGCTGCGTTCACGATCACACCGGCCGTCATGCTGGACAATGAAGCATCGGAGACCTCCACAGTCGTCGAAGCCTCGGGCCGTGATCGTCCCGGATTGCTGGCCAGTCTTGCGCGGACCCTGGCCGACGCCGGCCTGTTGATCACGTCGGCCCATATCGGCGGCTACGGTGAACGCGCGGTCGATGCCTTCTACGTCGTGGACGCGGAGGGTGCGAAACTCACAGACGCCCGCAAGGGCAATTCGCTCAAATCCGCCCTGCTGGCCGCGATCACAGCCGAAGAGGTCGAGAACACCAGGGCAAGGCGTTCCAACCTGCAGCAGGCCCGCGCCAGCAACGCGCGCTGACGTCAGGTCCGCGTCAGCTTTTCCGGGTCGATGGGCATCTGGCCGCTGGCGACGCGGGCCTGGAACTCGCTAGTCGAATTCTCACGCGGATAGGGCGTCTCGGGAACCGGAACACCCAGGAAAGCGCAGAGCGGATCCCAGCCTTCGGCCACATTGAACACCAGCAGGCGCTCCTCCGGAACCCCGGCCACGACCGCTTCGGTGTGACGGCGAAAGAAGTCGACCATGAAAGCGCGATCATGGATGTCGCCGCCGTACCAGGCATGGATTTGATCCATGAACACCTTCAGGTCGCCGCCCGGTGGGCCGGGGCGGTCGGGATTGAAGATGGTGGCCTGCGTGGAGTCGAACCACTTGTCCGCATCACGCACCGTGTGCAGCACCTTGGCGTCGGGATAAAAGTCCGCCAGTTCGCGCCAATAAGCGCACCCGGGATGGTCCACCATGGCACCATAGCCGGTGAAGATGCCGTCCCAGTCAGGCTCACCGTTCGCCGCAGCGATCCACAGTGGAACCGAGGTTGGGTTCATGAACACCTCGACCATGTGGTGGCAAGGCGCGTAGCCCAGTTGCTCAAGCGCCAGCTTGGTCGAGAGCGTTCCGGTGCGACCCAACCCGGATCCGATGACTTTCAATCCCACGATGGCGTTCCCCCGTTTTGCAAAGCCTATCCCGGATATAGCGACATGCACGACAAATCCGC
>JANORH010000572.1:0-12623 GCA_031415215.1 Alphaproteobacteria bacterium
GCGGCGATCAGACTGTCGGCGCGCGCAATGCCGCGACCTGCAATATCAAAGGCGGTGCCATGGTCCGGCGAGGTGCGCACGATCGGCAGGCCCAGGGTGACGTTCACGCCGCCCCAGAAGTCCAGCATCTTGACCGGGATCAGGGCCTGGTCGTGGTAGAGGCAGACGACGGCGTCGCTGGCGGCACGGGCCTCGGCGTGAAACAGGGTATCGGCGGGCAGGGGCCCCCGGGCGTCGATGCCCAGGGCTTGCAAGGCGCGAACCGCAGGTCCGACGATATCGATCTCCTCGCGCCCGATGCTGCCACCCTCGCCGGCGTGCGGATTTAGACCCGCGACGGCCAGACGTGGCTTGACGATGCCGAAGTCCCGGATCAAGGCCTCTGCCGTCACCCGCCCGGCCTGGACGATGGCCTCGATACTCAGCCGGCTTGAAACCCTGGCGATGGGCTCGTGCACGGTCACCAGCGCCACCCGAAGATCGGCGGCTGTGAGCATCATGACAGGGCCGCGCGCACCCTCGAACCGGGCTATGGCTGTCAGATCGCCCAGAAACTCGGTATGACCGGGGAACTTGAACCCGGCTTCGTACAACGGGGCCTTGGCGATGGGCGCCGTCACGACGCCGGACACCGTACCGGACAGGGCCAACCCGACCGCCGTCTCGATCCATCGAATAATGGCTGCTGCAGATGACGTCGACGGCTGACCGGCCACAACAGGTGTCTTGAGCGGCAGGTCGAGCACGGGGATGGCGTCGGCAAACGTGCTCGCCACGTCCTCCGGCGACGAGATCAGTCGCGAGATTCCCGCCGTGGCGGTGGGCGCTGACGCCAGCGATTGGGCATCACCCACCACAAAGAACTGCGGGCCTGACCGCCGCAAAGCCCGCCAGGCCTTGACGATGATCTCCGGGCCGACCCCGGCCGGGTCGCCAAGCGTAAGGGCGAGGGGGCCGGGGGTCACCTTGGGTGCGGCCTCACCGGGTCTCGATGGTCGCCGAGTTGCGCAGATCGCGCATGTAGCGTCGCGCGATCATGCTCAACTGCTGACCGAACAGGCGTTGTTCGATCTGTTGCTTGTCAACCTGGGCGTCCGAGGCAGAGCGGCGACCGCAGACGGCCACAAGGTGCAATCCGGCCTGGGTGCGAATCGGATCGGAAATTTCACCGACCTTCAATTTCTCCGCAGCCTCCCGGAACTGGGGGGCCAGGTCGGCGACCTCGGCCTCTCCGAGATCTCCGGCCACCACACCGGCGACCTTGCCGGCCGCAGCTTCCAGAGTCGCGCAGTCCTTGATGGACGGCTTCAAAGCCGCGAGCTTGGCGCGACCTGCCTCTTCATCGGCAGGCGTGGCTGACTGCGCCAACGCGACAGCCGCTTGCTTCAGGTTCACAAGGGTGGCTGCCCCTCCAGCGCGTTTTTCTTTCAAATACAGTATGTAGACGCCGTCTTTTACAGGGATGGGTTGAGACAGTTGACCGGGACGCATCTGTTCCAGAACTGCTTCGACCTCGGTGGGCATCTCGCCGGCACTTATCCAGCCGGCATCACCGCCGGCGGCCGCGGTCGGCAAGGACGAGAACTGTCTTGCGACCGCAGGAAAGGGTGCGCCCTGCTGCAGTTGCCCGACAAGTTGCTGGGCGCCTTGCATGGCTTGCGGCATGCCACCCACCCGGCCCGCGTCGATCAGAACCTCACCGATGTTGTACTGCGGTTTCGTGGCCTCTGCCGCCAAACGGGCCTGGGTTGCCGCGATCTGGTCGTCGCCGACCCGCAGGCGAGAGCCGTAGCGGCCACGAATCCACCTGCCCCAGCTGATCTGGGCGCGAAGCTGGTTCCTCAGGGTATCAGGTCCGATGCCCCGCTGGCTGAGGAAGGTGAGGAACTGGTCACCGCTCATGTTGTTTTGTTGTGCCATGCCCGCGATCTCTTCGCCGATCTCGGCGTCATCCGCGAGGAGGTCGATCTTTTGTTCCTTTTCGACGCGACGCAGTTCCTGGAACTGGAGGCGTTCGTCGACTAAGGAAACCAGGGCTTCTTTTTGAAATTGCGCCAGATTTTCATCTGTCGGTTGAACGCCAGACGTCGCCACCAGGAGGCGCATGCGTTGGGCAAGATCATAGGTCGAGACGATGTCATCGTTGACGACGGCGGCGACCGATTCAGAAATCCCTGTGGGCGGGGGCCGAACCGGAGCAACCGGCGCGTCTGCCGGCGCTGTGCCCACAGGTGCCTCCGGCTGCTGAGCCGTCGCGGCTGACGTTGCGATCAGGGTGCAGGCGAGCACGGCACCCAATGCCGCAGTGCCTGACAGGTAACGCTTCATGGACGAGTGTCTTCCTTCGTGGGACCTGGCGAAGGCCCGCATACTACCGGCCATTGAATGAACCGCCCAATGTGGCGAGCGTTAGGCGTACGGACACGGATTCACTCGGAAGCAGCCGCCCGATGATGGTGTCCTCGCGCCGGTAGATGACATCAACCCTCAGACAATCGTCGCGATAGAACACGCCGACATCACGGATAACCCACGCGTCGCGCTTCAGATCACGGTTGCCGTAAAGGCTGACGCCATAGCTTTTTCCGAGATAGACCTCACCGCCAACGTCGAGGTTTTCACGCTTCACGCCGTTGATGTCGAAGTCGTCGGTCAGATATCGAACGAATCCGTTGCCGAACTTTGATGACGCGTTGGCACCAGCCTCAAGACGATGAATGTCCAGTGTGTCGTTGTCGAGGCGGGCTCGCGCAAACAGCGAAAGGCCCTTTAGCGGCTGAGCGTCGGCGGCCACGATCCAGTCGGAATCCTTGGTGCGGAGGCCCGACCGGTTGGTGAAGACGGCGTTTTCCTCAGTGCGGACACTTCGACCCAGCAGAAAGTTGGCCCGCCGACCGTCGTCCCAGAGGATGCCAGCACGGCCTGCGATGTTTAGCCGAACACCATCCTCGTAGAGGTCATAGCCGGGAAATTTGTTGGGACGGAACAGGGTGGTCTCATCGAACTCGAAGGCGACACTATCCTCGTTGAGATAGATCGCCTCGCCGGCCGCTGTACGGCCGATAACGACCTGTTTCGCACTGGGCGAGGCCACGATCTGCACCACCGGCTCCAGCACGACGGTGGCGTCCTTGGTGCGTTTGAACAACGGATAGGTGATGTCGACGCCGCCGGTGGCCAGGGCGCGCCCCATGTTGTCGCTGCGCGTGGCCGATCCCACACCGGTCAGGATATCATGCAGCTGATAGGCGTCGGCGCGGACATTCAGGAACGGTTCAACGCGCAAGCCTGCGGCAGACGTGAACGAGCGACGCCAATCAAGTTCGCCGGTCAGACGCGCGCTGTCGAGGCCGGGCAGCCGCGCGGCCAGATTGGTTGGCGATTGCTCCCGCGCCAGCACAACCCCGCTGGAATGGACGCGAAGCCGACCGCCCAACACACTGCTTTTCGGCTCGTAATGACCCTCGATCAAGGGACCGATGACGGGGAAAACGCGATCATTCTCGCCCGAACTGAAACCCAGGATCGGGTCAAACCCACCCGGCCGGAGCCCTTGCAGAGAGATTGCCGCCACCGAAAAATAGGACCGCTGATCCTGTCGAATGGCATAGATCTGGGAGATCAGACGCCGGTCATCTGCCACATAGGGGCCGCGGCTTTCATAGACCTTGCTGACCTCGTATTTGTCGAAGATCAGATCATCGGACGTCCGCTCGGCGGTGAAGCCCCAGCGCCACTTGTCATCGATCTGGAAGGCACCACGTCCCAGGATGTAACTACGGTCGGCCTTGCGTCCGAATTCGTTGCCCTTGCCGTCAAAATCCCGCTCGTGGGTGTATCCAAAGCGGACGGCGATTTCGCCGGAATAGAACCGCTTTCGAACCTCTGCATTCAGGAACGGCGCGACCTTTGTGTTGATCTGCGGACTGAGGGTCATGTCGGCAGAGGGTGAAATCGCCCAGTAGTAAGGCTGCTCGTACGACAAGCCCCGGCGGTCGGAGGCCGAGGCCTTGGGCACCAGAAAGCCTGAATTCCGGGGCGACTCAGGATCTGCGTGCCAGAACAGCGGCAGGTAACCCACAGAGACGCCGAACAGACGGAACCGGGCGTTGCGATAATAGACAATCCCCCGTTTCTTGTCGCGGACGACGCGGTCGGCGGCGATGGACCATGTCGGGGTCTTGGACGTGCCATCTTCGGCGCAGACTTCGCAGGGCGTATAAATCGCCTTGTTGAGTTCCTGGATATTGTCGCTGCGCTTGGCCGCGCTGGCGGCGGCAATTTTCACATTGTCCTGCAGGCGCATCGAGAACCCGAGCGCCACGCCGGCGGCCATGTCCTTGTCGAGCACGATCTCGTTGGCGAATTCAGAGGTGCCGTCCGCGTTGATGATCACGATGTTGCCGGACGCGCGAATGACGCCGGTTCTGTCATCATAGGTCAGGCGGTCGGCCCGCAGGGTGCGGCTGTTGTAGCGAACCTCGATGTTGCCGTTGGCAGTTGTCAGGCCATCCTTGTCCTGACGGATGACCTCATCAGCCTCCATGTAGAGTTCGCCCTGCTGCAAGCCATCAGCGGTGGGCGCACCGGGTGCCGAAGGCTGGGTCTGAGCCCGCGCGCCGGCCACACACAGCATCACCATCGCTGCGCCGGCCACCAGGGCTCGCTTGCCAGCAGATCGCGGCATACGCGCACGGAAACTCATCAGGCCTCTCGATTCTTCGCGCACCGCGCGGTTCTTTAGACTCTAGCCGGGGATGCATAGAGCGCATCCCTGCAAAGTGGAAACCAGATCGCAGACGACGCGTCTGTGGGACAACGATACCGAGTTAACCGTCCTCGGTGTAGCAAAGCAGGGTTACTCCGGCGAGCAGAGCGACGATCCCGGGTGCCCAGGCCGCAGCGAACAGAGGAATAATGCCCGCCTTGGCCAGTGCGCCGGCAAACTGATTGAGAAAAAACATCACGAAACCGAGTGCCACGCCGGCACCTGCGATGCCCGCCAGTCCACCTAGTCGGGTCAGTCGGAGTGAAAACGCCGCCGCCAGGATCGACATCGCTGCAAATAGTACGGGCGTTGACAGCAGTTGCTGGAACCGTAGCCGGTACCCGGATGCCGAAAAACCAGCCTGCTCGGTCAATCGAATGGCCGATGGCAGCCGCCAGAACGGGATGGTCTCGGGTGAGGCCAGGCGTTCCATGGCGGCCTCGGCGTCCAGCGAGGAACGGATTGTCAGGATGTCAGACCGTATCGAGGAGTCACCTGCGGTAGCTTCGCGCACATTTTTCAGCCGCCAGAAGCCGGGCAGCAACGTCGCCTCGGCCGCCTCGAGACGTCGCCGGAACTCAGGGATTCCCTGAGCGTTTTTTTCGTAGATGAACAGAGAAACGCCCCGCAGTGTCACGGTGCCGCGTTGCGCGTCGCGCGCCTTGGCGTGAATGACGATCTGGCTGGTGTCGTCGCCCTGGCGCAGCCAGATGTCGCGCGGCTGGTCACCGAGATAGTTTTCCATCAACCGTTCGCGTTCTACCTCGAACCTGGCGTTGAGACCGGCTGCCATGGGGTTCAACCCTCCGACAGCCAACACGCCCAACAGAAATGCGCAGCCCGCAGTCGGTAGAATGAACCGCCATGCCGAAATCCCGGCAGCCCGCATGGCGACCAGCTCGCTTCGCCGGTTCAAGCCGACGTAGGCGCTCATACCGCCGAACAGGAAGACGATTGGCAGCAGGATCTGGATCAGCGACGGCACGCGCAACAGAGTGAGCCCAAGGATGCTGGCCGCACCCACATCGGCACGGGTGCCGACCTGGCCCGACAACTCGACGAACTGGATCAGCACGACGACAGCCGTGATCACCGACAGCCAGGTCAGAATGCCCAGCAGGGTCACACCGACGACGTAGCGTTCCAGGCGACCGATTCCGATCATGCGCGGGCTCTCGCAGCCGTCGCCACGCCACGCGGGGCAGAGATATCGATGTAGCGGTCAATCTTCTGGCGGAAGATGGCAGCCAGCGCGAACCAGGTGGCACCCAACGGCACCGCATACTGCAGCAGATTGAGCCAGGCGTTGTCCTCGCTGGCCGACAGCGCCAGAAATCCGATCAACCGCACCATAGCGGCGACAGCGGCGACCGCGGCGATCCTGCGCCCGTAGCCTAGCCGCGAAAATCCACCGCCGATGATCGCGAACAGCGCCAGGGCCATGAAGGCGATGTTGTAAAGCGGTGTTGCGATGCGCGCATGTCCCTGGGCCAGGAGGTCCAGCCGGTTCCGGCGCTCCCAGTCCTGTTGCAAGTCGGGAAAGAAGAGTTCGTGCATCCACCGGTCCGACGGCTTGTAGTGGATCAACTCGTCGGACTTGGACAGCGGGCTCAGGTCAAAGGTGTAGCTGCGGAAGGTCAGGAAGTTCAGGACGCCGCGGCTGGACAGTTCCTGGTTCGAACCGTTCTGAAGGATCAGCACCGGTCGCCCCTGTGCGCGGGCGATGCGGCCTTTTTCCGCAGAATAGGTGGTGTCGGAGCCGTCGGCCTTGGTCTGGTGGATGAACAGGTTCACCAGATTGCCCGCGCCATCGACGCTTTGGGCATAGACCGTAAGTCCAGGGGTCGGCTCGGAAAACTCGCCCTCCCGGACAAGGGTGGCCGCCAGATCGGTGCGCACCTCGAACAATTCCTGCCGAAGCTCGCGAAAAGAGGCCGGCTGAACGAACGTGTTCATCAGCAGTGCGAGGAACGCGATGGTGCAGGCCAACCGCATTGCCGGCGACATAACCTGCCACCTGCTCATGCCGCCGGAAAAGCAAACGACAATCTCCTGCTCGGTATGGAGACGGTTGAGGGCGACCAGGGCCGCGACAAAAACCGCGATGGGCAGCACCAGATTGATCAGCTGCGGCATGTAGAGCAGCGTCACCTTGAGAAACACCAGCGCGCTCTGGCGTTGGTTCACAATCAGGTCCAGGCCGGCCAGACTTTGGCTGAGCAGGGCCACGGCTGTCAGAGCCAGAGTGGCCAGGGCCACCGGCCCGAGGAGCTGGCGAAGGAGATATCGATCTATCAGGCGCATCGTGCGAAAAACGGCTAGCTCCGAGATTTTGACGCGCCCCGGCTGCGGACCTGTTCTAAACCATGCGTCGCGGCGCCACACAACCTGACCTTGACCGCTAAAACCAGGGCTGAAGAGAGACAACGCATGGACATCAAGTTCGTCGCCCCCGCTGCAGGGCTCCCCGCCAAGGCCGCCGTCGCCCGGATTATGTTCGAAGGTGATAGCTACGAAGGCCCCCTTGCAAGAGCCGTGGCTGCCAGCCGGTTCACTGGTGCCAAGGGCCAGATCCTGGATATTCCAGCGCCTGAAGGCCTGGCGGGCGAGCGGATGGTCTTGGTGGGCGCAGGCAAGCGCGACGTGTTCAACGCCCTCGGTGCCGAACATGCCGCCGCCAGTGCCTACAACGCGATCAAGGCCTCGGGCCTTGAAACCTTGCGCGTTGAGCTGTCCGGCTCCGCTGAGCTCTCGGCCTACGCCGCGCTGGGTGTGCGGCTGGCCAGCTACCGGTTCGACAAGTACCGCACCAAGGAAGCCGCTGACAAAAAGCCGTCGATAGTTCAGACCGAGATCACCGCAGCCGACACCGACGCCGCGCTGGCTGCCTTTGTGCCGCTGGCCGCGCTGGCCGATGGAATCAGCTTCACCCGCGATCTGGTCTCCGAACCGCCAAACGTTCTCTTCCCCGTGGAATTCGCAGCGCGGGTGAAGGCGCTTGAGGCGCTGGGGCTTGAGGTCGAAATCCTGGGCGAGCCCGAGATGAACAAGCTTGGCATGGGGTCTCTGCTGGCCGTGGGGCAGGGCAGTATCCGCGAAAGCCAGCTGGCGGTGATCAAGTGGTACGGCGCGGCGAACAAGTCCGACCAGCCCATCGCCTTCGTCGGCAAGGGTGTCTGCTTCGACACCGGCGGCATTTCGATCAAGCCCGCCGAAAACATGGAAGACATGAAGTGGGACATGGGCGGTGCCGGCGCTGTCGCGGGCCTGATGCACACCCTGGCCGGTCGCAAGGCCAAGGTAAACGCCATCGGCATTCTGGGCCTTGTCGAAAACATGCCCGACGGCAACGCCTATCGGCCGGGCGACGTGCTGACCAGCATGTCCGGTCAGACCATCGAGGTGATCAACACAGACGCCGAAGGTCGCCTCGTACTGGCTGATGCGCTTTGGTACTGCCAGAATCGTTTCAAACCGAAGTTCATGGTCGACCTTGCCACCCTGACCGGAGCGATCATCATCGCGCTCGGCAATGATTACGCCGGGTGTTTCTCGAACAATGACGAGCTCAGCGCCAACCTTCTGGCGGCGTCGTCGGCGGAGAACGAAGGCCTGTGGCGCATGCCGTTGCCAGCGGCCTACGAAAAGCAGATCGATTCCATGATCGCTGACATGAAGAACACTGGCGGCCGGCCCGGCGGATCGATCACCGCCGCGTTGTTCCTGCAGCGTTATGTCAACGGCGTGCCGTGGGCCCACCTCGATATCGCCTCGACCGCCTGGAAGAAGCCGTCCTCCGTGCCCACCAGTCCAGACGGTGCCACCGGCTATGGGGTGCGCCTGCTGAACCGGATGGTGCAAGACCGGTACGAGGGCTGATATCGCCGTGTCCGACAGCATCGTCCTGTTGCACAGCCCGCTGCTGGGTGGACTGACGTGGCAGGCCGTTGCGGCGAACCTGCGGGGTCGGGGCAGGGCGGCCTCGGCTCCGACCTGGCCCGTCCTGTCGAGCTTGACGGGGGACTTCTATCGGTCGCTGGCAACCGCCCTGGCCAACGAACTGGGGGAATCTCCGGCGATCGTCGTGGCGCATAGCGGGGCGGGAGCGCTGATCCCGGCCCTTGAATCGGCGTGGGGCGGCCTTCGGGGCGTCATCTTCGCCGATGCGATCCTGCCGCATCCCGGTCGCAGCTGGTTTGATACCGCGCCGCCGCAACTGGCCGATAGCCTGCGCTCCGGGGCGGAGTTCGGGATGTTGCCCTCTTGGGATCGTTGGTGGCCGCCGGGGGCACTGGAGCGGCTGATACCGGACGCGACATTGCGAGACGCGCTGGTCGATGACCTGGCACCGCTGCCTCTGGATTATTTCGCGGAGCCTGCACCGACGATGGAGTTGGGCGTTCCCGCCGCCTTCCTGAGATTGAGCGGTGCTTATGACGAGGAGGCGCGCGGTGCGACCCGCCAGGGCTGGCCCGTTGTGAACCTGCCTCTGCATCACCTGGCCATGCTGACCCATCCCGAAGCCGTGGCCAGCGCCATCGCCAGCCTGGCCGACAAACTGGAACACGCTCGTGGCTGAGGTCGGGGCCTGCGAGGTCTGGTTCTACCATCTAGAGCGTACCGGCCTGGACCAGGCCTTGCCCGAACTGCTGGAAAAGACCCTGCAACGCGGCTGGAAAGCCATCGTCCGCACCCCGGCCATCGACAGGATCGACCATCTGGACGGATGGCTGTGGCGCTATCGCGATGACAGCTTTCTTCCGCACGCGCCAGCAAACGAGCCGGACGCGGCGCGGCAACCCATCCTGCTGACCAGCGATGCTGAAAACCTCAACGCCGCCGACGCCTTGTTCCTGATTGACGGTGCCGAACCCGGCGACCTGTCAGGCTATCAACGCTGCATCGTCATGTTCGATGGTGCCGATGAGGACCAGCTGCGGACCGCGCGCACACAGTGGACCGCCGTCAAGGCGCGCGGATTGCCGATGTCGTACTGGAAGCAACAGGCGCGCGGCTGGGAGAAACAGGCATGACGCGTTTTCTGCTGGTGGCGGCACTGCTGGTGTTGTGTGGCTGTTCGACGCCGCCGCCGGTTGCCCCACCACCCATCGTCGTCGCGCCACCTCCGGAGGTGCCGAAGCTTTCGCCTGTTACCGACACATGCGGGGCCATCGAGCTGCAGCATTTGATTGGACGCTCACGACTGGAGGCGCCGGTGCCACTCAGGCCGGAGCGGCATCGCGTCGCGTGCTCGACCTGTCCCGTGACCGAGGATTTTGACCCAACGCGACTGAACATTCTCTTCGACGCCGGCACGGGCCGGATCACGCAGATCCGATGCGGCTAACGGGCCGCAAACGTAACGCCCAGCTTGCCCAGCAGCGCAAGCCAGGCATCCTGTCCCGCAGCTGAACTGAACTTTTCAACGGCGGTCGCCCGCGCCGCCATGCGCAACGCTGCCGAAGCGCCGGGATCGCGGCACGCGCCGATCAGGGTTTCTGAAAGAGCCGCGACGTCAAAGAACGGTAACAGCCGACCGTTCACCCCATCGTCAATCGCATCGTGCAGGGGCGGCGTGTCGGACGCGACCACATAGCACCCGCTGGCCATGGCCTCGACCAGCGACCAGGAAAGCACGAACGGATAACTATAATACACATGCGCCACGCCTAGCCGCATCGCCGCCAGCATGCGGTCGTGGGGCACTTCACCGACGAAGTGCACGCGAGCCGGATCGTAGTCAACGCCCTTGAAACAGACGTCCCGCCAGGTCTGACCCTCGGGTGCGTTGCCACCATATGCCCGCCGACCGGCGGTGCCGATCAGCATCACCTGGGCATCAGGAACCTCTGCCAACAGCCGGGGCAGGGCACGCGCCAGGATATGCAATCCCCGCAAGGGCTCCATAGCGTTGTTCACATGGGTTATCAGCGGCGTGCCTGGCGCGATCACGCGGCCGTCGTCCAGGGTGAAAGGTTCTGCCGGTGCCGGACGAATGCGTTCCACATCCACGCCTTCATGGATGATCATCGCGCGATCCCGGAAGGCGCGGGGCAGGGTGTCGGCCTGAAAGCGCGTCGGGGCCACGATGGCGTCGGCGTCGGCGTAGCTCAGCGCCATGACTGCGTTCTTGGCCTTGGTGCGGAACAGGGACTCAGGGTCGGGCGGCAGAAACTCGCTGTCAAAATCCACGTCATAGCCCTTGGCGTGGTAGAAAAATTCGGCAAACGCCACCTGCCGGGCATCGGGAAATACCTCGGCCATGAACACCATTTCGCCCCACCCGGGATGCCCGACAATGACGGCCGGATCCCAGCCCTCGGTTTTTAGATGCATTGCGGCATCGTAGGCGGTGCGCCCACGGATCAGATCGGCTTCGGCGCGCACAGCCAACGGAAAGACATCCTGTCCGGTCCCGCGCGGCAGTTTGTACCGCGCTAGCCGGACCCCCTCCATTCCGGGCGAATGTCCCTGACCGACTGCGCAGCACGGCACGCCCCGCGCGATCAGCGTCTGGGCAAGGTCCCGGAATTGGCCGGGAAAATTGTTGTGAACGAAGAGAACCCCACGCGGCATGCGCACGGTCTTAGCCTGCTGCAAGCGTAGCTGTCACGAGAGCTGGGCCAGCCCGACCTTCGCTGGAGAGGCTTGCCGGGCCGAAGCGTGGTTTCCACGCGAAGGCTGGTGCGGCTAGAGGGACTCGAACCCCCACGGTTTCCCGCTGGTACCTAAAACCAGTGCGTCTACCAATTCCGCCATAGCCGCGCACGCCTTGCCATCGCGGGATGCGCCTGCCGCGTCAAGGGGGCACAGGGACTTGGACAGCTGTTCGCGTCGTGACATAAGGGCGCCCGCACGCCGCCGGACCCTGTTCGGCGGCCTTCCCCGTTTGTCGTGTGGCGCGCTGTTGCGCCGGACTCCGAGTGTCTGAGAATGTCGATGCAAATCGTTGAGAAGTCTGGTGAAGGCCTTAGCCGGCTCTATGGCGTAACTGTCCCGATGGCGGACCTGAACCAGCGTCTGGACGCCCGGATCGCCGAAGTCACGCCCACCCTCAACATCAAGGGATTCCGTCCCGGCAAGGTGCCGCAGGCCCACGTGCGGCGGCTCTACGGAAAGTCGCTGATGAGCGAAGTCGTGCAGCAGACGCTCAACGAGAGCACCCAGAAGATCCTCACGGACAACAATCTGCGTCCCGCCGGCGAGCCGGATCTGACGCCTGAGGGCGACATCGAAGCGGTCATGGATGGCAAGGCCGATCTGGCGTTCAACCTGGCGATCGACATCATGCCGGACTTTGAGCCCGTTGACGCGGCGACGCTGTCGCTAACCAAGCCGGTCTATGTGCCGTCGGAAAAGGAAATCGACGAAGCCGTCGCCGATCTGGCCAAGCAGAACCGCACCTACGAGACCAGAACCGGCAAGACGGTCAAGGCCAAGGACGGCGATCAGGTCGTGATCGATTTCCTGGGCCGGGTCGACGGCGTGGCCTTCGACGGCGGCACGGCGACCGATGTCGAGCTGGTGCTGGGCTCGGGCCAGTTCATTCCCGGCTTCGAAGAGCAGCTGGTCGGCACCAAGGTCGGTGCGGAGCTGGTCGTCAAGGTGACCTTCCCGGCCGACTATCAGTCCAAGGATCTGGCCGGCAAGGACGCCGAGTTCGAAAGCAAGGTCAAGGACATCCGCGGCCCGATCAACTCGCCGGCCGACGACGCGTTTGCCGAGCGCCTGGGCATCGAGAACCTCGAAAAGCTCAGGGAACTGATCAAGGGCAATCTGGAAGGCCAGTACGCCGACGCCTCACGCTTCAAGCTGAAGCGGGCCCTGCTGGATCAGCTGGACACCAAGCACGACT
>JANORH010000573.1:0-3343 GCA_031415215.1 Alphaproteobacteria bacterium
ACGTCCGCCGAGTAATCGGGCGGACCTTACGAGTTAGGAGAGCACGATGGCTCACAAGAAATCAGGCGGTTCATCCCGCAACGGTCGCGACAGCGCCGGTCGCCGTCTCGGCGTCAAGAAGTTCGGTGGCGAGGCGATCAATGCCGGCTCGATCATCGTACGCCAGCGCGGCACCAAGTTCTTCCCCGGCACCAATGTCGGCATGGGCAAGGACCACACCCTCTTCGCGCTGATTACCGGCGCGGTGAAGTTCGTGACCAAGGCCAATGACCGCTGTTACGCGACCGTGATCCCGGTTGAAGCCAAGGTTATGGCGGCCGAATAGGCGGAACCCCTTTCTCCGGTTCCGCCCTCTCTTTTCAGATGGCGGACCGGCAAGACGACCCAGCGGGGAGTCCGGTCAGCCGGGCTTCCCGTTTTCGTTTCGTTTTGGACCCCCGCCAAGAGGGGTCGGGAGGTAAGACCATGTGCATCCAGTCCTTCCAGCCGCCGGTGGCTACCCCACGCCTGATCCTGCGTGTGCCGGCGAACACCCGCGCCGCCGTGGCGTTTGACATCGAGCACCGCCAGTTCGGCCCCATCGGCCGGCTGGACTTTCACGAAGCCGCCCCACGTCGCCCTGAGCTGGATGTCTGGCTGGACACGCCGTTCCGGGGGCGGGGCTATGGCACCGAGGCGATGGCCGCAGCGCTGCGCTGGGCGGGCCAGGACTGGCGGCGTGGCGCGGTCTGGTCAGGCCACGCGGCCGATGATCCGGCAGCGGGTCAGGCGCTCTGCAAGGCCGGGTTTCTCTATACCGGCGACGTGGTGCGCAAGGTGGCAGTTGCGCCCACCCGGATGATGGTCTGGCTGGCCTGACATGCTAAGCACTTTCGCCATGCCTGCCGTCTCTGTCCGCAAAACCCCGTCCTCGCTGCCGTTCCAGGTCGCCGCCATTGCCGGCGGCGTGATCGCCATGGCTGTGGCCTCGCGGCTGGCGATCCCGGTCGGGCCGGTGCCCATGACGTTGCAGACCTATGGGCTGTTCGTGATGGCCGGTCTGCTGGGCGGGCGCCTGGCGCTGATGGTGGTGCTGGCCTGGCTGGCGATTGCCGCCCTGGGGGCTCCTGTACTGGCCGACGGCGCGGGCGGCTGGCGCGCGGTGACCGGCCACACCATGGGCTTTCTGGTTGGCATGGCGGCGGCAGCGTTCGTCTGCGGGCGTGCGTGTGAGCGGGTCAAGGGTGTGGTGCCGCGCACGGCAGTGTTGCTTGGCGGCCACGTGATCGTGCTCGCCGTCGGCTGGTCCGGGATGATCTCGTTCATGAGTCCGGGCCCGGCCTTCGAATATGGCGTATTGCCGTTCATCCCCGGGGCGCTGATCAAGTCCGTCGCCGCCGCGCTAACGCTTCGATTGTTGTCCCGATGAAGTTCCTCGACCAGGTCAAAGTCTATGTGAAGAGCGGCTCGGGCGGGGGCGGCGCGGTGTCGTTCCGCCGCGAGAAGTTCATCGAGTACGGCGGCCCCGACGGTGGCGACGGCGGCCGGGGCGGCGACGTCTGGATCGAGGCGGTGGAGGGGCTGAACACCCTGATCGACTACCGTTATTCCCAACACTTCCGCGCCGACACCGGCGTCCACGGCATGGGCCGCAACCGCCACGGCGCCAACGGCGAAGACGTGACCTTGAAGGTCCCCGTCGGCACCGAAGTCCTCGACGAGGACAAGGAACTGATCGTCGACATGACCCACCTTGGCCAACGCGTCCGCCTCGCCAAGGGCGGCAACGGCGGATTCGGCAACACCCACTTCAAGGGCCCCATCAACCAGGCCCCCCGCCACGCCAACCCCGGCCTGGAAGGCGAAGAAATCGCAATCTGGCTCAGACTGAAACTGATTGCGGACGTCGGTTTGGTCGGACTGCCTAACGCTGGAAAGAGCACATTTCTGGCCGCGTCCAGCGCCGCGCGGCCCAAAATCGCGGCCTATCCGTTCACCACCCTGTCGCCCAATCTCGGCATGGTGGACCTCTCCATCGGCGAACGGTTCGTGATCGCCGACATCCCGGGCCTGATCGAGGGTGCCAGTGAGGGTGTGGGCATCGGCACCCGGTTCCTGGGCCATGTGGAGCGCACCGCCGTGCTGATCCATCTGGTGGACGGCACCCAGGACGATGTCGCCCAGGCCTGGCGCACCGTGCGTCACGAGCTGGAGGCCTATGGCGAGGGTCTTGAGGACAAGGACGAAATTTTGGCGCTCAACAAGATCGACGCGCTGGATCTCGAAACCCAGGCCGCCAAGGCTGCGGAGCTGGAGGCCGCGTCGGGCGTCAAGGTCCGGCTGGTGTCGGGTGCCGCCGGTCACGGTGTGACGGAACTGCTGCGCGAATCCTACGCCCTGGTCCGCCAGCGCAAGGATGAACTGGCCGCCGAGGGGGCTCAGCCCGGGGACTGGGCACCGTGAGCGAGCTGAGCGCTGCCAAACGCATCGTCATCAAGGTCGGCTCAGCCCTGCTGGTAGGTCCGGACGGCGCGGCGCACGGCGAGTGGCTGGCGGATTTCGCCGCTGATGTGGCCCGACTCAGGGCGCGCGGCCAGCAGGTGCTGGTGGTGTCGTCCGGCGCTGTGGCACTGGGGCGTCGGCGCCTTGGCCTGGGAAAACGCCTAACCCTGCCGGAGAAACAGGCCGCCGCTGCTGCCGGGCAATCGGCGCTGATGCGCGCCTGGGAAGTGGCCCTTGAGCCGCATGGCCTCGCCTGCGCCCAGATTCTGCTGACCCGTGACGACACCGAAGTTCGCCGCCGCTGGCTGAATGCGCGGGCCACCCTCGACACCCTGCTGGGTCTCGGTGTCATTCCGGTGATCAACGAAAACGACACAGTGGTCACCGAGGAAATCCGGGTCGGCGACAACGACCGCCTGTCGGCCCGCGTGGCCCAACTGGTCGGGGCCGAGGTCCTGATCCTGCTGTCCGATGTGGAGGGGCTCTACACCGCTGATCCCCGACATGATGCCGCAGCCACGCTGATCCCGCGCATCCAGCATCTGACGGCGGCGTTCGACGTTATGGCGGGCGGCGCCAATGCGGCGGCGGGCGTCGGCACCGGCGGCATGGCCACCAAGCTGGCCGCTGCCCGGATCGCCGCCGCCGCCGGGTGCGCCACGGTGATTACCCTGGGAACCCGACCATCGCCGCTGGCCGCTGTGGAGCAGGGTGCCAACGCCACGGTGATCGAGCCGGCGACGACCCCGGCAGCTGCCTACAAGGCCTGGATCGCCGGATCGCTGTCGCCTGCAGGCATCCTGACGGTCGACGCCGGTGCCGCGGCTGCCGTGCGCCGGGGCAAGAGCCTGCTGGCGGCTGG
>JANORH010000574.1:0-8065 GCA_031415215.1 Alphaproteobacteria bacterium
GATATCAGGCTCTCGATAGACTCCGGGCGGGAGTCCGCCAAGCCGGCTTGGGGATTTTTTGCCTCTCGCCGACCTTAGCGCGGCGGAGGCGGTGTAGCTCGTTCGCGAAGCTCCCGGGCAAAAGCTTCAGCGTCGCCGGGCTTCGGCGGCTCGATCTGGGGGCCTGCGTCGCGCATCGCCTTTTCGACAAAGGCATCGGTACCTTTCAGCGACCAGGTATCGGGTGCCGTATCGCGTTCCAGCGCCGCGCCGGCGTTCAGTATGACCTGAGCGTCACGGCCGTAGCTGGCGAGTGGCCGCACATCCTTCGGCGCTTTTGGGATGTCGGCGAACGCAGGAGATGTCGCATCGCCACGCGTGAGCCGGGCCACGTCTGCGGCGACAGG
This sequence comes from Alphaproteobacteria bacterium, assembly GCA_031415215.1. Lineage (GTDB taxonomy): Bacteria > Pseudomonadota > Alphaproteobacteria > Caulobacterales > Caulobacteraceae > Phenylobacterium. Next base: position 387 of record JANORH010000574.1, read on the forward strand.
CGACTCCGGATCGATTGCGGCGTCCTTGAACGGATTGCCGACGCACGCGCCCAGCAGCAGGCACCCGGAAATCAGGGCCAAGGGCATGATCCTGCCGGCGACAATCGGAAAAAGCGGGCGCGAAGCGTTCATATGCGGCAAGGTCTTATGCGATGAACGCTGACCGCGAAAGAGCGCGATCAGATTCCGCGCCGATCTGGAGGACGCCGCAATGAGTGAAACCACCTCGGGATCGCCCGGCAAGGGCGCAAAAAAGTCGGGTGCGAAGGCATCGGGCAAGAAATCAGGTAAAAAGAACGAAGCCAAAGTTGCCCCGGAAGCGCTCGTACAGTCGTCACAACAGGCTGGTCAGGCCCCGCCGGTTTTCGATTCGAACGCATTCAGTCCCGACCAACGTGCGCAAATCGAAGCGCTCTCCATGAACCTCGCGCGCGCTGCGCTGACGGCTCAGGGGGCCATCGCCGAGATGGCGCTGCGTCAGGCCGAACGTCCTGCAGCTCTATCGCCAGATCCGTTCCACGTTGCACCTGCACTGACCCAGGTGATTGGCCGCCTGGCAGCTCAACCCGAGCGTATGATGCGGGCGCAGGGAGACCTGTTCGCCAAATATCTCGAACTTTGGCAGACGACAGCCCGGCGCGCCTCCGGCGAGGCATCAGAGCCCATCGTGTCACCGGCCAAGGGTGACAAGCGTTTCAATGACCCCGACTGGTCCGACAATCCTGTGTTCGACGTGATCAAGCAATCCTACCTGCTGACCGCGAATTTCCTGAACGACATGGTCTCCGACGTAGACGGTGTAGATCCACTGGAAAAGCGCCGCGTCGAGTTCTTCATGCGGATGCTCACCGATGCTTTCGCGCCGTCGAACTTCCTGGCCTCCAACCCCACAGCTTTGAAGGAGGTGATGGCGTCGGGCGGTCAGAGCCTCGTTAAAGGCATGGAGAATTTCCAGGCTGACCTGCAGCGAGGCGGCGGCGCGCTGTCTATCGCCCAGACTGACTACGACATGTTCAAGATCGGCGAGAACGTGGCGACGGCGCCCGGCAAAGTCGTCTTCCGCAACGAAATCATAGAGCTTCTGCAGTTTTCTCCATCGACCGAGCAGGTCTACGAGATCCCGTTGCTGATCTTTCCGCCGTGGATCAATAAATTCTACATCATGGATCTGCGGCCGGAAAATTCGCTGATCCGGTGGCTGGCGAGCCAGGGCTTTACGGTTTTCGTCGCCTCGTGGGTAAATCCCGACACGTCGCTGGCGACCAAGACCTTCGAAGATTACATGCGACAGGGCATCTATGAGGGTGTCGGCGCGGCCATAAAACAGGCCGGCGTCGATCACGTGAACACCGTGGGTTACTGCATTGGTGGCACGCTGCTCTCCGCGACACTCGCGCACATGGCCGCCAAGGGCGACACCTCGATCGGCTCGGCCACCTTCTTTGCGGCCCAACAGGACTTCTCCGAAGCTGGCGACCTGCTGTTGTTCACAAACGAGGATTGGCTGGGCGACCTCGAAAAGAAAATGGACGAAGGCGGTGGCGTACTGTCGGGCCAGACCATGGCCGACACCTTCAACGCCCTGCGCGGCAATGATCTGATCTGGTCGTTCTTCGTGAACAACTACCTGATGGGCAAGGAGCCCAAGCCCTTCGATCTGCTGTTCTGGAATTCGGACCAGACCCGCATGCCCAAGACCCTGCACACCTTCTATCTGCGACGCTTCTATGGCGAGAACGCCATGGCCAAGGGCGAACTGGTGCTCGACAACGTCCGGATCGACCTCAGCACCGTGAAGGTGCCAATTTATGTGCAATCGTCCAAGGAAGACCACATCGCTCCGGCCAAATCGGTCTTCAAGGGTGCCCGATTGTTCGGCGGCCCGACCACGTTCACGATGGCAGGTTCTGGCCATATCGCAGGCGTGATCAACGCGCCTATCGCCAACAAGTACCAGCACTGGACCAATGACACCCTGCCCGCCTCGCTCGACGAATGGCGGGCGGGTGCGGCGGAAACCCCCGGTTCCTGGTGGCCCCACTGGGCGGCCTGGCTGGCGGCAAAATCCGGCAAGATGATTCCGGCCCGCGATCCGGCCAAGGGGCCGCTCAAGCCCCTGGGTGATGCGCCCGGTGAGTACGTGAAGGTCAAGAGCTGAGCCGGCTCTTGCCTTCCCCGCGATTGGCGAAGGCAAGGGTTACTAACGTTTAATGCGCAGTACCTTGCGTCGCCTAATACCTTGCGATACATCATGGAAACGCAAGGAGGCGCTGACGTGCCGGAAGCCATTGAAATCCAACTGAAGAAGGGGGCGCTCGAGCTGTGTGTGCTCGCCCTGCTCCATCGACAGGACAACTACGCCTATGAGATCGCCGCCCGCCTGGCCGACGCCATCGGCATGGGCGAAGGCACCATCTATCCTTTGATGCGACGTCTCCAAACGGACGGGTTAGTCGAGACCTATCTTGTCGAGAGCCCCGCCGGTCCCCCGCGCAAATATTACAAACTAAGCGAGGCCGGGAAGCGCAGTTTCATCAGCCAACAGACCGCCTGGAGTTCGTTCTCCAGCGCCGTTGAAGACATCATTGGAGGGGCCAAATGACTCGTCAGGCGTTCATCGCCCGACTGCGGGAGGGTCTGCGCGGCCTGCCTCCGCAGGCGGTCGCCGACATTGTTGCCGACTATGACACCCACTTCGCCGACGGCGCAGCCGCAGGCCGCACCGAAGCCGAGGTCGCCGAAGCTTTGGGCGATCCCAATCGGTTGGCGCGGGAGCTTCGTGCGGAGAGCACGCTCTCGCGTTGGCGAGAAGAACGCAGTCCGTCTTCAGCTGCGGCGGCCGTCTTTGCCGTCCTGGGGCTTGGGGCCATCGATATCCTGATCCTGTTGCCGATCCTGATGGGTGTCGGCGGCGCGTTGTTCGGCCTCGCGGTGGCGGTCATCGCGGTCTTCTTTGCCGGCGGCGTGGTCTTCGCGGCGGGACCCTTCATGGATCCACCGGGAGGCGCATCTGCCGCCCTGCTGGCAGGGATCGGCCTGATGGCCGGGGCCGCGTCGGGCGGCGCGATCCTCAGCCTGGTTTCGATCGGCTTGATCAACGCGCTCGTCTGGTACGGGCGGCTACACTACCGGCTGCTCAAGCCGGCCCTCGAATCCTGAAGCCGGGGAGGCTCAAGACCATGATCCGCGTTCTCATCATGATCGCTGTCGTCGGCTTTATGCTGTCGCTGGCGACGCTGTCCGCCGCCGTCGCCATCGGCGGGCCTGACGCCATCACAAGAGGCGGCTGGAACCTGGCTGAAGGTGGCTCCTGGAAAGGTAAGCACTGGGGCTGGGACGACGACGACCGCCATACGTCTGCAGCCGACCTGGGACCCCAGACCTCGCGAACACTGGCATGGTCCGGTGCCACCCAACTCGACATCGATCTGGCGGCTGACGTCCGCTACATCCAGACCACCGGCCCCGCCTCTGTGGTGGTGACCGGTCCTCAGAGAGCCGTCGAGCGGGTCATCGTCCGGGGCGACAGCATCCGCTATGAGCGGCGCAACGAGCATCGTCACTCGCGCTATCCCACCCTGACCATCATTGTCCGGGCACCGGCCATTACCAGTTTTGACCTTTCAGGTCGGAACACGCTGTCCATTGAGGATTATCGCCAGCCCACCCTGCGCATCGATGCCTCAGGATCGGCGGAGATCAAAGCTACCGGCCAGGCTGATGACGTGGACATCGAGCTGTCTGGCAGCGGGGAAGCCGATCTCGGTGCGTTGACATCAAAGAACGCTCACGTCGAAATCTCTGGCTCTGCCGACGCCGTCATCGCCCCGACCGAAAGCGCCCGACTGGAAATCTCCGGCTCCGGTGACGTCGAATTGCTGACCAACCCGAAGTCGCTTGAAACCGACATTTCAGGGGCCGGTCGGGTCAGGCAGCGCAACCCCGACACCGCATCTGCGGCACCCCCGCCGCCAGCGGCACCCAAACCACCCGGCGGCGCGAAAACCTAGAGCACGACAGCTTGAAGTGGATACCGGTTCAAGCGCCCGTCGTGCTTTAAACATATGAGAACGAGCCTGTTTATCCGTTTCAGATGATCCCATCTGAAACGGACAGGCTCTAGGCCGAAAACGCTGCGAACCCCTCTTAGTCCGCAAGGACTTTGGGATCGCCGGCCACCAACCGTCCGGCCTCCAGCCAGGCGATCAGGCCTGGCGACAGCTCGGCCCTGATCCGGGCTTCGTAAAGCGCGTTGTCCTCGTCCGTAAGCACGCCTTGCCAGCGGTTGTTGGTGCCCTTGTTCAGGAACGTCTTCACACCGCCGTCGAAGCCCATCTCCATGCCGGGCAGCAAAGACTCGCCGTCACGCTGCATGGATTCAAAGGTCGCTGCGTTGACCAGTTCGGGCCACAAATCATCGGCGACATCGATGTCCAGAAACGCCGCGATCCGCGCCATTTCACCGTGCAGGTCAGCTTTCAGGTCGTTGTAATGGACCAGCAGCAGATTCGTCCGCGCGCGATCCTTCCAGTACGACCGCTCAATCTCGAAGAACGACTGAGACATCAGTTCCAGGGCACTGGTTTCAGTCGGCGCGATCCAGTGGTGAAAGAATTCCCGGGCTGTTCGTGGCGGTCGCGGTTTGACCGCTCCGATAAGTGGGTCCCCCAGTCCTGCAGCGTCCAGCCTTTCCCATACGTTGGAATTGTAGCCGTTGATGTGGTTCAGGAACGACATGCAGGCGTCGCGTCCCCCACGCGCCACATGGATGTAACGCGTCTCGCTGTAGATCGGCAGGCCATCCAAAGGCAGGTGCGACTTGAGAAAGCGGCGGTGATCTTGCCCCTCGATGATCTGCACCATCATCTCAGGCTGCATCTGGATCCGGCAATCGAACCAGGGTGACAGCATCGTCAGGGGTCTGGGCTCGACGTTCTGAAAAATCAGCAGGTTGACGATCTGCTGCGTCCAGGTCGTCCCGACCTTCGGCGCGGTCGCGATCACGACATCGCCCTCGCGCGGCCGATAGGCATCCCACTGTCGGCTGTCGCAATAGAAATCGCGGATTTCGCGAACTGGCGCGCGGTCAAGCATGGTCAGGATCCCCCACTGGTCCTTAAGCCTAGCATAGGGTCAGCGCAGGCGTCCGCTCAAGCCGGGACGAACTTCAACGCCACACCATTGTTGCAATAACGCAGCCCCGTCGGCCTGGGGCCATCGGTGAACACATGGCCCTGGTGCCCCAGGCATCGGGCGCAGTGGTACTCTGTACGCGGCACACCGATCTTGTAGTCGGTGGTTTCGCCGACCGCCCCCGGGATCACCCGGAAGAAACTGGGCCAGCCCGTTCCGCTTTCATACTTCGTCTCCGATTTGAACAGCGGGAGATCGCAACCCAGGCACAGATAGGTTCCGCTGCGCTTCTCCCTGTTCAGGGGACTGGTCCCTGCACGCTCGGTGTCTTCGTGGCGTAGCACCAGATAGCTCGCGGCCGGCAGGCGTTTCCGCCACTCCGCATCGATGATTTTGCGGAACGGCGATGCGGCATAAGGATCGGCCTTGGCGGCGGCGCTAGAGAGCCCGGGCACAAGCGCTGCGGTGACGGAGGCCATCAGGACATGGCGGCGGTTGAGCGATCTTATGTTCATGGTCTCTAGTACGTTGGATGTCGGCGAAAAGTTACAAGCCCGGCCCGCGCCAGACATAGCGCACATCCGGCGTCTTTTCCTCATTCCCCGCGCCATCGGTAAATTCGACGGCTTCAAAACCACGGGCTTCGTAGAACCGCCGCGCCCGCGCGTTCTGCTGAAAGGTCCAGAGCTGCTTCGGCGGTCCCGTCGCCAGGACATGCGCCAGCAGGGCCGCCCCTAACCCCTGCCCGTGATGGTCAGGATGAACGTACAGCTGGTTGATCCACTCGGCGGTAAACACAACATAGCCCGCCACCTCGCCACGCGTCTCGGCGACCCAAGCCTCCTGGTTCGGCAAAATCTCCCCGGCCATCCAGGCGATCGCCTCTTCGGTTGTGTGGAGTTGCGGCAGGAACGTCAGCGTTCGCATGGCGAGGATATGCAACGTCCCCATGGCGGGCGCATCGTCAGCCGTAGCGCGCCGCAGCATCACAGCCCCGCGCCCTCGTCCAGCCCCAGCATCAGGTTCAGGTTCTGAACGGCAGCACCAGACGCGCCCTTGCCCAGATTATCCAGGATCGCCACCAGCCGCGCCTGGGTCCCGGCGGCATTTCCGAACACGAACAGGCGCATACGGTTGGTGCCGTTCAACGCTTGCGGATCGAGCGCTTGCACATAGCCGCCCGCACCGGCGCGGGTCTTTTGCAGTTCGGCACATTCATCAGCGCTCGCCACCTCGACAAACGTTTCGCCGACGTAGGCTGCGACCAGCGCCGTGTGAAGATCGCTCGGCGACGGTTTGCCAGGCATGGCCCACAACTGGAGAGGAACCTCGACCAGCATGCCCTGGGCATAGCGGCCCACCGACGGCGCAAACATCGGGGGCTGGGTCAGTCCGGCCTGAATCTGCATCTCCGGCAGATGCTTGTGAGCCAGGTTCATGCCATAGGCCCGGAAGGCATCGTCCGTCCCGGCTGGCGACACCTGGGCCTCGAACTCGGCGATCAGACCCTTGCCGCCGCCCGAGTAGCCAGAAATGGCATTCACAGTTAGCGGGAAATCTGAGGGCACCAGCCCCGCCGACACCAGAGGCCGCACCAGGGCGATAAAGCCGGTGGGATAGCACCCCGGGTTCGACACCCGGGTTGCCGACCGAATCACCGCCCGCTGGGTCGCCGACATCTCGGCAAAGCCATAGGCCCAGTCCGGTGCGACCCGGTAGGCGGTCGAAGCGTCAACGACTTTCACGCTATTGGACGTGATGAGGCTTACCGCCTCGCGCGACGCATCATCCGGCAGGCACAGCACGACGGCGTCAGCGGCGTTGAGCAACTCCGCGCGCGCATCGACGTCCTTGCGCCGCGCAGGATCGATCGAGATCACTTCCAGATCGGTGCGGCGCTCCAGCCGCTCGCGGATCTGCAAGCCCGTGGTGCCGGCTTCGCCGTCGATGAAGATGGTGTGGGTCATGGCGAGGGTGTCCAGACAAAGAAAAAGGACGCTCCGGTTTCCCGAAGCGCCCCAATCCGAAAACGCGAGAATTCGCTGCGCGGATTAGCGCTTCGAGAACTGGAAGCTGCGTCGGGCTTTCGCCTTGCCGTACTTCTTACGCTCAACCACGCGGCTGTCGCGGGTCAGGAAGCCGTGCGGCTTCAACACGGCGCGCAGGCCGGGCTCATAGTAGGTCAGCGCCTTGGAGATCGCGTGACGGATCGCGCCGGCCTGGCCCGAAAGGCCAGAACCCGTGACCGTGATGTCCACGTCGAACTGACCGACCCGGTCGGTGACCAGGAACGGCTGGGCGATCATCATCCGCAGCACGGGGCGTGCGAAATAGACGGTCTGGTCGCGGCCGTCCTTGTGCTTGGGATCCTCGCTGCCGTGGATCGTGATCTTGCCCTTGCCAGGCTTGATCCAGACGCGGGCAACGGCATTCTTGCGCTTGCCGGTGGCATAGGCGCGGCCTTGCGCGTCCAGCTTCTGAACGTGAACAACAGGCTCGGCCTGCGTGCCCATGCCCTTCAGGGCGTCGAAGCCGGTGGCCTCAGG
>JANORH010000575.1:0-2007 GCA_031415215.1 Alphaproteobacteria bacterium
GCCTTCGCCTCGATCTGCCGGATGCGCTCTCTCGTGACCGAGAACTGCTGCCCGACCTCTTCCAGCGTGTGATCGGTGTTCATCCCAATCCCGAAGCGCATGCGCAGGACGCGTTCTTCGCGGGGGGTTAGGGACGCCAACACGCGGGTGACCGTCTCCTTCAAATTCGCCTGGATCGCGGCGTCGACCGGGATGACCGCATTCTTGTCCTCGATGAAGTCGCCCAGGTGGCTGTCTTCCTCGTCGCCGATGGGGGTTTCGAGGCTGATCGGCTCCTTGGCGATCTTCAGGACCTTGCGAACCTTTTCCAGCGGCATGGCCAGCTTCTCGGCCAGTTCCTCAGGCGTCGGTTCGCGGCCGATCTCGTGCAGCATCTGGCGCGAGGTGCGGACAATTTTGTTGATCGTCTCGATCATGTGAACCGGGATGCGGATGGTGCGGGCCTGGTCGGCGATGGAGCGGGTGATCGCCTGACGGATCCACCAGGTGGCGTAGGTGGAGAACTTGTAGCCGCGGCGGTACTCGAACTTGTCGACCGCCTTCATCAAGCCGATGTTGCCTTCCTGAATGAGATCCAGGAATTGCAAGCCGCGATTGGTGTACTTCTTGGCGATGGAGATCACGAGGCGCAGGTTGGCCTCGACCATTTCCTTCTTGGCCTGACGGGCCTCGCGCTCGCCCTTTTGAACGGTCTGGACGATGCGACGGTAGTCGTCGATGGGCACACCGGTTTCGGTGGCCAGCGCCGCCACTTCGGCACGGATGTCGCCGATCTGGCCGGCATCGTTCTCGGCGAACTTGGTCCAGCGGACGCCCAGAAGTTTGACCTGTGCGCTCCAGTCCGGAGTCATTTCCTGACCGAAGTAGGCCTTCAGGAACTCACCACGGCTGATGCCGTAGCTGTCGGCCAGGCGCAGCAGACGCCCCTCAAGCACCATCAACCGCTTGTTGATCGCATAGAGCTGTTCGACCAGCGCCTCGATGCGGTTGTTGTTGAGTTTCAGCGTCTTCAGAAACTGGACGATGGCGGCCGCCGAGGCCTGGTAGGCCGCAAGCTCCTTGTCCGATAGCTGCTCGCCACGCAGGCGCGCGCCCACCAGCTTTTCCTGCAGCAGGCGGAAGCTTTCGAATTCCACGGCGATGGCGTCCAGCGTGACCATCACGCCTTCGCGCAGCTCGGCTTCCATCGCGCTGATGGTGGGGCCGGCACCGTCGTCAAAGTCGTCGTCGTCGTCGCTTTCGGCCTTGGCGATGATTTCGCCGTCTTCGTTGAGCTCGGGCGGCTCCTCGACCACCTCGACCGGCGGCGGCGCGTTGGCGGCCAGTTCTTCGGCGGCGGCGGCGGTCATGCCGCCATAGGTCTGCTCCAGATCGATGACCTCGCGCAGCAGGATTCGGCCGCCCTCAAGCTCTTCGCGCCAGACCATGATGGCTTCGAAGGTCAGGGCACTTTCGCACAGGCCCCGGATCATGGTGTCGCGACCGGCTTCGATGCGCTTGGCGATGGCGATTTCGCCCTCACGCGACAGCAGCTCCACCGAGCCCATCTCACGCAGATACATCCGCACCGGGTCGTCGGTGCGGTCGTAGGCGGCTTCCTTTGTGGTCTCGACGACGGCGGTGTCTTCGCGAACCGTGACTTCGGTGGCCTCGGCGTCGTCTTCGGACTCGACGACGTTGACGCCCATCTCGCTGAGCATCGCCAGGGTGTCTTCGATCTGCTCGGAGGTGACCTCCTCGGACGGCAGCACCTTGTTGAGCTCGTCCATGGTGACGTAGCCACGGGTCTTGGCCGCCTTGATGAATTTTTTGACCGCGGCATCGGTCAGGTCCAGCAACGGCCCGTCGTTGCCGGGGGTCTCGTTGGCATTCGCGGTCGCCGCCATGTTGGTGGTGGTGTTGCCTTCGGCCATCGTGCTCATCCAATTCTTCGAAGTCGGCTGCCACCTCGCCAGGAGAGAGCCGGATATTGGGTCGACGGGCTCGAAACAGAAGGGTTGACGCCCT
>JANORH010000576.1:0-6739 GCA_031415215.1 Alphaproteobacteria bacterium
CAGATCGCGACGGGCCGGGATCTGTCGGAACGCAGGAACGATGTCATGAGTGCAGGATACAAAATATCACGCCCGAACTGGGGCAGCGCGTCATAGCGAGCTTTCGCGTCCGCCTCCAGCCCGGTATGAGCCGCCCATGCCCCCTCGCCTGCGAAAGCTCATCGGTCTTTTTGCCATCCTGGCGTTTCTGACGATCTACGTGATCGTGGTTTCAACCGTCGGCGACTACGTGCCGGATCACTGGGCAGCTCAGCTGGCCTTCTACGCCGTAGCCGGGACACTGTGGGGCGTGCCGCTGTTTCCGCTGATCCGCTGGATGGAACGTGTGCCCGGAAGTTGAGGGCGTGCACTTACCTCCCCCATCGCCCGCGATGGCGGGAGGGGGACCGCGCCCCGCAGAGGGCGTGGTGGAGGGGGCAAGTCGCGAGCGCCGCTCATCAGCAGCGCATCACGGCGCTGAGAATGTGGCCTGCCCCCTCCACCACCCGCTTTTCGGCGGGCGGTCCCCCTCCCGCCGCTTCGCGGGTGAGGTAAGGCCTAAATCCTGGTCACCAACTTTGTCGTTGCTCTCATCCGCTCATCCGCTAGAAGACGCGCCTCGCCGCCGGGCCCATCGGAGCGTGGCGCAGCTTGGTAGCGCACTTGACTGGGGGTCAAGGGGTCGCAGGTTCAAATCCTGTCGCTCCGACCAGCGGGCCGGCGGCGAGAATTTCCCGGTTTACCTGTTCAGCAGACCGTCAAGACGTCCTTTTGCTGTCTCCAGGCCGCGCAGAGCGGCCAGCAACGCGGCGACATCACCCTTGGCCTCAACGGGCACCGCGATTGTCGTGGGTGCCATAACCCGCTCGCCTGAACCAGCCGCGACCAGCACCTTCACGCCCTGTTCGCGGTGCAACTTCTGCAAGCCTTTGATGGTGTAGCCTTCGTCGTGAAGCAGGCGCCGCACGCCGGCCAAAATCACGACATCCGCGGGACGATAGAACCGCCGCCCCCCGGCCCGCTTCATCGGCTTGATGAAGCTGAATTTTGTTTCCCAGAACCGCAACACATGTTGCGGCACGCCCAGCTCGTCAGCCGCTTCTGAGATGGTTCGAAACGCTTCGGGGCCCTTGGCCACGGGACTTTCCAGCTCTTACTGCGAAAGGGCGCGGTCGACCCGGGCCTTCATGACCTGAGACGCCCGGAAGCCGATCACGCGACGCGGTTCAATAGCTGCCGCCTCGCCGGTCTTCGGATTGCGGCCCATGCGGGCTCGCTTGGAGCGCACCTGGAACACCCCGAAGCCCGACAGTTTGACCTGCTTGCCTGTCTCAAGTGCAACGCACATCAGTTCGAGCACGCGCTCTACCAACTCAGAAGAATCCTGGCGGGTCAGGCCAACTTGCTCGTGCACCGACTCACAGAGGTCGGCTCGCGTTACCGTCGCGCCCATCGCCTTGGTCCTTATACCCGTGTCGATCATCTTTCTTGATTGTCCCATTGCGACAAAGACTTCAAGCCGTGCGTTGTGACTTTTACGGCCCCGGGGGTCAAAGTCTGATGACGCACGCACCCCAGGTCAGGCCACCGCCCATAGCTTCCAGTAACAACAGGTCACCCGGCTTGATGCGACCATCGCTCACGCCGTGCGCCAGAGCGAGCGGAATTGAGGCCGCCGAAGTGTTGGCATGAATGGCGACGGTTGAAATCACCTTTGTCTCATCGATGCCCAGCCGCTTGGCCACGCCTTCCAGAATGCGCTGATTGGCCTGATGGGGAATGAACCAGTCGACACTGGACACTTCAATGCCCGCATCGGCGGCGGCGGCCGTGACCGCCTCAGAGATGTTTACGACAGCGTGACGGAACACCTGATTGCCCTGCATGCGCAGGTGGCCGATCTGACCGTTGGTTGAGACCCCGCCATCCACATAGAGCAAATCCTGTTTGGTCCCGTCGGCCCGCAGCGCAAAGCCCAGCAATCCACGATCGGATGTTGTCCCCTCGCCTTCCCGAGGCTCGACCACGACAGCGCCGGCACCGTCGCCGAAGAGCACGCAGGTGGTGCGGTCAGTCCAGTCCATTAGTCGGGTCATCGTCTCGGCGCCGATCACCAGCGCACACCTGGCGCGATTGCGGGCGACAAACCCGTCGGCGACGGACAACGCATAGACAAAGCCAGAGCAAACCGCCTGGACATCAAAGGCGATGCCGACCGGGCAGCCCAGTTTGCGCTGCACGATGGCCGCGACGGCGGGAAAGGTCAGATCCGGTGTGGTTGTGGCGACGATGATGAGGTCGACATCGGTCGGCGTCCGGCCTGCGGCTGCCAACGCACGCCGCGCCGCTTCGGTGGCCAGATCGGAAACAGCTTGGTCGTCTGCCGCCTGATATCGCTGACGGATCCCTGTTCGTTCGCGGATCCATTCGTCTGTGGTGTCGACGCGGGTCGACAGTTCCTCGTTGGACACGAGGCGATCAGGCAGATACCCCCCCACCCCGGTCACGACACTCCGCACGACTTTGGACACTTCAGGCGGCTCCATCCGCAGGCACCTGCGCCACGGGAACGAGGGCCTCGGGCAGGCGCCTCATATTCTGTTCGATATCCGCCGCAAACCCGCTTTGCGCAACGTCTGCGGCCGCGACTATAGCATTGGCGAAGTCACGTTCGTCGGCGCCGCCATGACACTTCAGCACCAAACCGTTCAGGCCCAGCAAAGGGGCGGCAGGGGGAGGACTCATCTTGTCACGGAAACGCCGTAGCGACGGCCGCGCCAGCAGGGCACCCAGGCTGGTGACCGGGCCGGACGTCAGAGCATTGCGAAGTTCGTCGTACATGAAACGCGCGGCGCCCTCCATGGCCTTCAGGGCTACATTGCCGGTGAAGCCATCTGTGACCACCACCTGTACCGTACCGGCAGTGATATCGTCGCCCTCTACAAAACCTCGATAGTCCAGATCGATGCGTCCCTCACGCAAAATTCGATTGGCCTCGCGGACCTCCTCGTGGCCCTTCATTTCTTCAGACCCTACGTTCAGCAGGCCGACCGTCGGGCGGGCGACACCGTGCGCGGCACGGTGATAGGCCTCCCCCATGATGGCAAATTCAACCAGCCGCGCGGCGTTGCAATCGACGTTGGCGCCCACATCCAGGAACGTAGTGAGGCCGTTGGGGTTAGGAATGCTGGCGACCAGAGCCGGGCGATCCAGATCAGCGCTCATCCGCAGGATGAGCTTGGAAATCGCCATCAAGGCGCCGGTGTTGCCTGCGGAGACGGCGGCGATCGCCTGGCCCTCGCGGATGGCCTCGACCGCGTTCCACATGGATGTACCCTTGCCGCGGCGCATCGCCTGGGCCGGCTTTTCATCCATGGCGATCACCCGTTCGGAGTGACGAATGTCGCATCGTGCAGACAGGTCTCGGTGACGCGCGAGCTCAGCCCGGAGCGCAGACTCATCGCCGTGCAACAGTAATCTCGCCGACGGCAAGGTTGCGAGCGCGCGGGCGCAAGCCGGGATGACGACGGACGGACCGTGATCTCCGCCCATTGCGTCTATGGATATCACCAGAGGTTGGGTCAAATCGCCGCTTTCGTCCCCCATGCAAGCGCCTCGGCGGCTTGCATGCCTGTGCATGGGACCGTTTCCTGCTTCGAACAATCGCAAATTCGAGGGGAACCGGTCGCGGCTGGATGCCGGAATCGGCGCGACCATACTCCGGGACGTTGCGGAGTGGAAACTAACCCTTTGGCTCGCGGAGCGCCTGGAGGGCCGCAAACGGCGACATCTCCGTGCTTGGGGCCTCAAACTCAAAGGTTGCGCCCGGTTTGCGTGGGAACGGGTCAAGCTCCAGAGCCAGATGCTCAACGACATATCCAGAAACGTCGATGGCGTCATTGACCATAATATCCGGGGCGTCGGGGGCGTCAGCGTCAAGTTCGAGATCGCCACCTTCGGGCAACTGCGCGTGAGGGCTACTGGCCGGCACGACACGCACGAGGACTTCACCGCTGACCCTCTGCTGGAAGGCTTCCAGGGTGACCCCGCATATCTGTTCGACGTCGGCCCGGAACGATCCGGCAATTTCGACACCGTCGAACCAGGGCGATACGGTGATCTCGGCCGTCAACGCGGCCATGCTTTCGAGCCCCAACTGCCGTCCGATGGCCGCACAGTCATCGGACGATGCGTCAAGATGGAGCCTGAGTGGCCCGGTGCCCAGTTCATGCAGTTTCAGCGCGCGAGGCCAGGAAGCGCTCATGCGTCTGTCCACGTGACCTTGCCCTCGAACAGGTCGTTCAACGGTACTGCGACCAGCGCCTGTCGTTGACGCACGACATAATCTGCTAGACGCGGCACGGACGCTAGGTCCGCACCGGCGTAGGCCGTACGGATCAACATGGCCTGCAATTCCCCCATATCCGGCAACGCCGCCATCCCGACCTCATAGGATCGGACCCGGCCATAGAATGCTTCGCCCAACTTGCGCACTTGCCGTCCGACGCCGACGTCGCCCAGTCCCATCTCTCGTAAAGTATTGTCCAGAGCGGAAAGATAGGTATCCAGCAGCGCCTGGGCCGTTTCGGCTGCCTGAGGACCCTGCTCTTTCAGCCGCTCCAGCAGGAGGTAGACGTGCAGGCTGTAAACCTCGAACCGCCCCTCAGTGGTGTCGGGCACGCCAAACTCGGCGTAAAGTCGCGGTGAACGTGCCTGCTCGACGACGCGATCATAGAGCGAAACCCCGGCCGATACGGCAGGTCTGGACTTGAAAAGACGCTTCAACATAGGTGGCCTCGATTTCGCCCCGAGGGCTCGGTAAAGGGCGGCATTGAACTAAGGCGCGGCCGGGGATAGGTCAAAGCCTTCATATCACGTCCCGCTACGAGCCCGCAGAAAGCCTCAATGTTCAGACGCGCCGCCACAGCCGCCCTCACCGCCACGCTTCTCGCGTCCGCCGGGCTTTCCGCATGTTCGCCGATCACCAGCTATTCCGGTTTCCAGGCGATCGATTCGAACCCCAAGGATGTCGTCGTTGGCACCGACACAAAGTCCACCGTTCGGGCCAAGCTGGGCTCGCCGTCCGCGACCTCGACGTTTGATCCCAATGTCTGGTTCTATGTGAACCAGGTTAAAGAGCGGATCGCGTTCCAGAAACCCAAGGTCACAGCCCGCGACATCACCGCCATCGCCTTCAACAAGGATAGCGAGACGGTGGATGCGGTGAACACCTATACCTTGAAAGACGGCAAGGTGATTGCCTTCAACAATCGCGAGACGCCGACCCGCGGCCGCGAAATGACCATCCTGGAACAGCTTCTGGGCAGTGTGGGTCGCGGGGGCTTGTTACCCCAGGAAGATCAGGGCGTCCCTGGTAGCCGCCCGGGCGACCGGCGCTGAGGAGCTACCTCCCCCCTCGACGGGACGGAATGAAAAACGCCCCGGAGATCGCTCTCCGGGGCGTTTCTGTATCAAGGTTGGCGTCAGATTACTGGCCGGCGAGGACCGCCAGCAGCAGCAAGGCCACGATATTGGTGATCTTGATCATCGGGTTCACAGCGGGACCCGAGGTGTCTTTGTAGGGGTCGCCGACGGTATCGCCGGTCACCGCAGCCTTGTGGGCGTCGGAACCCTTGCCGTGGAGCACGCCGGCGCTGTCGGTGAAGCCTTCTTCGATTACCTTCTTGGCGTTGTCCCAGGCACCGCCGCCCGAGGTCATCGAGATGGCGACGAACAGTCCCGTGACAATCACGCCCATCAACATGGCACCGACGCAGGCGAACGCGTCGACCTTGCCGGCGATGGCGTTGATGACGAAGAACAGCACGACAGGCGACACAACCGGCAGCAGGCTCGGGATGATCATTTCCCGAATGGCAGCCTTTGTCAGGATGTCGACGGCGCGACCGTACTCCGGCTTCACCTCACCGGTCATGATTCCCGGATTTTCCCGGAACTGCCGACGAACCTCGACCACAACCGATTGCGCGGCGCGACCCACGGCCGTCATCGACATGCCGCCGAACAGGAACGGCAGCAACCCGCCGAACAGCAGGCCGACCACGACGTAGGGGTTCGACAGATCAAACGCCACGGTGCCCAGCCCGTCAAAGAACGAACCCGGCGTGGCGTTGGCGGCGAAGTACTTCAAGTCTTCGGTATAGGCGGCAAAAAGCACTAGGGCGCCCAGGCCAGCCGAACCGATAGCATAACCCTTGGTGACGGCCTTGGTGGTGTTGCCCACGGCGTCCAGTGCGTCGGTGGTGACGCGGACTTCCGGGGGAAGACCCGCCATCTCAGCGATACCGCCGGCGTTGTCGGTGACGGGACCGAAGGCATCCAGAGCAACGACGAAGCCCGCCAGCGACAGCATGGCTGTCGTAGCGATGGCGATCCCGAACAGACCCGCCAGATTGTAGGTCACGATGATTCCGACGATGATCACCAGTGCCGGGAGGGCGCAGGACTCAAGGCTCATGGCCAGGCCCTGAATTACATTGGTGCCGTGGCCGGAGACCGAAGCCTGAGCCACCGACTTTACCGGGCGGAAATTGGTGCCGGTATAGTACTCGGTGATCATGACGATCAGGGCCGTGATCACAAGACCCGCCATCGAGCAATAGAACAGCGCCATGGAACCAAACGTCTTGCCGTTCACGGTCAGGTCTTCCGTCACCAGCGAGGGGATCAGGAAGTAAAGCGCGATCGCCGACAGCACGCCGGTGACGATCAGGCCCTGGTAGAGCGCGCCCATGATCGA
>JANORH010000577.1:0-13675 GCA_031415215.1 Alphaproteobacteria bacterium
CTTTGTGCGGGGCCTGATCACCTGCAAGGACGATCCGGTAATGAGTTTTTCGGCTGTGCTGAAGAAGCGGGCGCGGACGGCCTGACGGACTGTCACAGAATCTGGCTTGTATCGCCCCATGAGCCTGGTCCTCAGATTTTCCGCAAAGGTCGTCGCCTGTATGCTCGTGGCGGGAGGCCTCGGCGAGGCCAGCGCAGCGGAGCCAATGTCGTTCGAGGGTGTGTGGCGCAACCCCAGAGACAACGTGCACCTCGAGCTTCGGCCCTGTGGCACCTACCTCTGCGGCTATGTGGTCTGGGCCAGCGAGGCGGCGAAGAAGAGCGCACGGCGCGTCAGCAAGACCGAGCTTGTCGGCAAACAGCTGATGCGGGATTTCAGCCAGGGTGACGGCAGGGTCGGCTACGGCAGGGTCTTCGTTCCTGATCTGGGCATGACCTTCAGCGGCACGGCCGAGAGGCTGGATGCCCATACCATCAAGGCCAAGGGCTGCGTGGTCGGAAACCTGATCTGCAAGTCGCAACTCTGGACACGGATTGACATCCCGCCTGGCTGATGGGCCGACGGGGCTGGACATACGGTGTGTGCGGCCTCAGCAATGCGGACGGGAGGACAGCGCGTATGATCCAATTCGCCTGCCATTGCGGGGCGGCTCAATTGAGCGTGCCGTCGACGCCGACGGAGGTCAGCGAGTGCAACTGCTCGATCTGTCGCCGCATCGGCGCGCGCTGGGCCTACTTCAGTCCGACAGAGGTGACCCTTCCGGCGCCGCAAAGCACCCAGCCCTATGTCTGGGGCGACAGGATGCTGGCGTTCCATCGCTGCCGGTCGTGTGGCGTGACCACGCACTGGCAAAGTCTGGATGGATCGCGCGACCGGATGGCGATCAACGCCCGGCTGATCGATGGGCTGGACCTGACGACACTACGTATCCGTCAGTTCGACGGGGCCGATACCTGGCGCTATCTGGACGAAGACTGATCCATGAAATTGTCCGTGCTCGATCTGTCGCCTGTCACCGGCGAGGCGACGCAGGCGCAGGCGGTGCGCGAGACCATCGAGGTGGCCAAGGCCGCCGAGGCGTTCGGATATCACCGCTTTTGGATGGCCGAGCACCACAATATCGCGGGTCTGGGGTCGCCCAGCCCGGAGATCCTGATCGCCGCCATCAGCCAGCAGACGACCCGCATCCGACTGGGGTCCGGCGGGGTGATGCTGGTCAACTATTCGCCGTTGAAGGTGGCGGAGAATTTCATGGAGCTGGAAGCCCTGGCGCCGGGGCGGATCGACCTGGGTCTTGGCCGCGCACTGGGAGCCGATGGTCGTACGGGCGGGGCGTTGCGTTCGGTAGGGTCGGACGCATTTCCACAGTATTTCCAGTTGCTGCTGGCCTGGCTGCTGGATTCGTCGGGCAAGGTGCCGATCCGGGCCGGGCACCCGATGTATGATATCCGGGCCAATCCGACGGGCCCCTCGCACCCGGATGTGTTTGTGCTGTGCACTTCGGAGGAGAGCGCCCAGTTCGCCGGGAATATGGGCGTGGGGCTGGTGTTCGCCGAGTTCATTGCGCGCGCCGAGGCCGGGCCAGCCATCGCAGCCTATCGACGGACGTTCGAACCCTCGGCGTTCCGAAGCGAGCCCTGGGCCGGGACTGCAATGGTGGCCTATGCCGCCGAGACGACCGAAGCCGGCTGGCGCGGCGATGCGATGCGGCGCGCGGGCAATGTGGCGATGCTGTCCGGCCGCCGGCAACGTTTCACCGATGTCGACACCGCCGAAGCCTTCCTGAGCGAATGGAAGGGCACACCCCTGCTGGCCGGCGTCGAGGGCCGCACCATTGCGGGCGATGGCGATTTCGTCCGTGCGACCCTGGCGGCCAAGGCCGCGCGCGCCGAGGCGGACGAGGTGTTCGTGATGGCGACTGGTCCCTCGCTTGAGGCCCGGATCGCCTCACTGGAGCTGATCAAACCACCGGCTTAGGCGGCATCCCGCTGGCCGCCGCAGGTCGAGCCCGCATGGCGGCGGCCCAACGGATCACGTGCGTCAGGTCTTCCGGCAATGCAAACTTGATCATCCGGCCAAAGTCGATGCCGACGAACGCCACGATGTCGGCGATAGTGATCCGGCCTGCCGCCAGCCATTCGCCGTCGGCAAGTCGTCGGTCCAGCAATTTCAAGGCCTTCAGGGCACCGGTGAGGTTGTGTTCGCCGATCGCCGGGACCTGCTGTTCCAGTGCCGCCATGCGCGGGTTGGTGTGGCGCACCGCCATCATCATCGGGGTCGCGACCATCATCTCGGCGCGGCGGGTCCACATCTCGATCACCGCGACCTCCTGCGGATTGCGACCAAACATGTTGGGGTCCGGATAGAGGCTTTCCAGATAGCGGCAGATGGCCAGGGACTCGGTGAGGCAGGTCCCGTCGTCCAGTTCCAGCATCGGCACCATGGGCAGGCCGGCCTTGGCGACAAATGCCGGATCGCGCTGCTGGCCCTCCATGAGATTGAGTGTGACGACTTCGATGTCGTTGATGGCCTTCTCTGCCATGAACCAGCTGACGCGGCGCGGGTTCGGCGCGAGAGGCGTGACATAGACCCTCATTGGATGGGCTCCTTTGCTCCGGGACAAGTTAGGCGGTGTTCAACGTCGTCAATCAAGCGACAACGCTCGACAGCCCTTTCCGGACTCTCTACCTGAAGCTGAGTTTGTTCAGAGGGTCTCAATGTCGCACTTTCATCCCTTGAGACTGGTCCGACAGGTGCTGAACCGGGCGCAGATTGAATCCCGTCAACCGGACGCGACCGACCTCAAGGCCGTGAATATGGCCTTCGTGAACGCCATCAAGACGCAGATGCCACATGAGCAGGCCATGGAGTGCGCCATCGGCGGCGGCTTCGAGCAGTTCGGAGCCATCGAGCTGGCTATCTTGCGACACTACGGTCTGGCGGAACATGCCTATCTGGTCGACGTAGGGTGCGGATCCGGGCGACTGGCCCGCCCGTTGTCGTCCTGGCTGAAGGGGACCTATCTGGGCGTCGATCTGGTGCCTGATCTGATCGCCCACGCCCGCAAGATCGCGGCACGTCCCGATTGGCGTTTCGAAGTGATCGACCACATCGGCATTCCCGAGGCCGACGGCGCTGCCGACATGGTCTGCTTCTTCTCTGTGCTCACACACCTGCTGCATGAACAGAGCTACTGGTACCTCGAGGAGGCCAGCCGGGTGCTGAAGCCTGGTGGCCGCGTCGTGTTCTCGTTCCTGGAATTTCGAGACCCGGTGCATTTGCAGATTTTTCACGACACGGTGACCAGCGCCAAGCGCCAGAACCTGCAGCCGCTGAACACCTTCATCGAGCGGGGGGCCATCAAGATCTGGGCACGAGAGCTCGGGCTTGAGGTCATTGACGTCCGCGATGGCAGCGACCCGGTGGTGACCGATGGGGCGTTGGGCCAGTCGATCTGCGTACTCGGTAAGCCGGCTTAAAGCACGACAGCTTGAAATGGATACCGGATCAAGCGCCCGGTGTGCTCTAAACATATGAGTCCGAGCCTGTTAGTCCGTCTCAGATGATTCCATCTGAAACGGATAGACTTTAGCCGAACAGCGCCGCCGGTAGCAGTCCCACGATTGACGCGGTCAGGCAGGTAGCCAGGAACCCGGCCATCATTGCTTTCCAGACCATGCCGACGATCTCGGCGCGGCGCTCCGGCACCAGGACCGAGAACCCGGCCAGGTTGATGCCCACCGAGGCGATATTGGCAAAGCCGCACAGGGCATAGGTCATCAGCACGCGGGTGCGCGGGTCCATGGCGTCGATGGGGATGGCACCCATGCGGATGAAGGCGGTGAACTCGGTCAACACCAGCTTGACGCCCAGAAGGGATCCGGCGGCGGGCGCATCTTTCCACGGCACCCCGATGGCCCAGGCGAGCGGCGCAAACAGGATGCCCAGGCCGCGCTCGACCGACAGCAGCTCGCCGCCAACTGGACCCACGATCCCCAGCATGCCGTTCAGCATGGCCACCAGCGCCACGAAGACGATCAGGGTCGCACCCACGTTCAGGACAATCTGCAGGCCGTCGTTGGTACCCTTGATCAGGGCGTCGATGGAGCTGTCGTAGCGTTTTGCGGCGGCAGGGTCGTAGGTCTGGGTCTGCTCGACCACCGCATCGCGCGGCACGATGATCCGGGCCAGCAGGATGCCCGCCGGCGCCGAGACGATAGAGGCCGTCAGCACGTGCGCGGCGGCGCCCGGCAGGACATCTTTCAGGATCGTGGCATAGGCCACCATGGTGGAGCCCGAAACACAGGCCATGCCGACGGCGATCAACATGAACAGCTCGGATCGCGACAGGCTGGGCAGGTAGCTGCGGATGAAGATCGGGCCTTCGACCTGGCCCATGAACACGGTGGCGGCGGTGGCCAGTGCCGGGGGGCCGCGCAGACCCATGGTCCGCTCAAACACCACGCCGAACAACTGGGTGATCCAGACGAGGATTTTCCAGTGCCAGAGCAGTGCGGCCAGCGCGCAGACCACCAGGATCACCGGCAAAACCCGGAAAGCGAAGACAAACAACGCGCCTCCGTCGGTCAGGGGATAAGGCTGGTTCGGGGTGCCGGCCAGAAAGCCGAACACGAAGGACACTCCGGCCTGAGTCGAACTGGCCAGACCGTCGACGACAATGCCCACGCCCTGCAGTGCGTCGCGCAGTGGTGGCAGGCCGAACAGCGCCAGCACCAGGATCGCCTGGGTCAGAATGGCACCCACCGCCAGCTTGACGGGAAACCGGCTTCGGTTCTCCGAGACAGCCCAGCAGATCAGCAGCACAACCGCCACGCCCACCAGGCTCTGCGCGTTCTCCAGACCGAACATTCATCCCCCGATACGCCACCGACCTTCCGGCCAGCCGACATTAGAGACGCCAGAAGCCCCTGTCGCGCAAGACGGTGGTGACGCGGGGGGTGCGAAGGCATGGCGTGACCCCCTCGGAGTTAGACAGGAAAACAGGAAAGCCCTTGAGTCCGGAGAGCAGGTGACGCGTAACATCGGCGAGCCGACCCTCATCCATGGCCAGCAAGAGCCACGATCGAGGCTGCAAAACCCACCAGTGCCAGCACGGTGCGAAAGTTGTGAACTTTTGCCCATCGAGCCAGCTCACGCGTGAGGTCGGCTTCGTTCAGTTTCTGGTCTGCGAAGGCCTCGTTGGCGGCCTTGAAGTAGAGCGGAAACGTCAACGTGACCGCCACGATCAGCGCGGCCGACAGCCACCCCATGGGATCGTGATGGCCGGACGCCAAAAATCCACGCGCCGCCGAGGCAGTGGGGAGCAGCGTCGCAAGGATGGTCAGCGGCGTGAAGTAGCGAAACAGCCGCGGCCCGAAATCGCGACGCAAGGCATAGAATTGCGGCATCTTCAGCGTCCGCCAATAGGGCACCAGCAGCATGGCTTCGGTAACGAGGCTGCCGGCGAACACGCCCAGGATGCACGTTGTTGCGATGGATAGAAAGTCGACGGTCATACGCCTTGCCCTTGGGTTGCCGACGCCGCGATGCGCGTCCAGATTTTGGTTTGACAGAAGGGGCCGAGGCATCCGGTCACCTGCAGGTGATTTCGATCCGGGGCCAGTTGCAGGCTGCTGGCAAAGGTCTTTCCGTCTTCGGGATTGTAGAGCCGCCCCCGCCGCCACGCCTGTCCATGACGCTCAAAGCCTTTGATCAGCGTCGTGCCGATCAGCGGTCGCCCGCGCAGAATGTGATCGGGATTGCGAGCGTCTGTGCGCTCACGGGTTTTGGTGGGATCGAACCACACCAATACCCCGCACGGCGTGCCATCGCCGCAATCGGTGATGCGGACATGTCCAAGGATATTGCCGTAGCGGCTCTCGGCCCGCCAAGTGCCGACGACGTCCAGCGGTGCGGCCAAGGCCGGACCGGAGACGATGAAGAGGAGCGCGGGAAGTAGTCGTCGCATGATGCATCACTTTTAATTATACTAGTATATTTATATACGTATAATTAAATAAACTACCTGTCAACCGTTGCGTATCGTGCAGCCATCAGGGAGAGGTGTATTTCATGCCAAAAGAAATGCCGCCCGGTCGCGGACGCCCGCCGCTTTCGAACGATCAGCGGATGCAGATGCGTGAGGCGATCGCCGCCGCCGCACGCCGGGTTTTCCTGGCCGAAGGCTATGGCTCTGTGTCGTTGCGCCGCCTCGCCAGTGAGGTGGGCTGCACGCCGATGGCGATCTACACTTACTACGACAGCAAGCTGGATATCCTGCGCCGGCTATGGGCCGAGGTGTTCGACGCGGCGTTTGCAGAGGTCGCGCGCGCGCGCGCGGAGGGTGCAACACCCGCATTGCAGCTCAAGGCCATGTGCCAGGCTTATGTGCGCTATTGGCTGGACCACCGTGACCACTATCGCCTGGTGTTCATGTCGACAGGCGTCACGCAAGGCGACGTGACCGTGTTTGTCGAAGCCGATACCATCGGCGCGCGCTACGCCGTGTTCGCTAAGGCGCTGTCCGCCTGCGTCGGGCAGGACAACCCGCGCACTGCAGTGCATACCGAGGCCCTGATTTGCGGATTGATCGGCATCGCCCACAGCCACATCACCGTCAGCGGCTATCCCTGGAGCGCGGCGGACGGGCTGGTTGCTGTTCTGGTTGAGGGGACCATGTCGAGTGCGACCGGCGAGGCAGTGTCCATTGAGCGATCTTGGCGTTGAAACTGCGATGTTGGGACCGCGCGAAATCGAGACGATTGTAAACAGAGGGATTGACCAATAGAACGACCGGTCGTTCTATGTTCATCTGATGATGACGGTTCATGAAACCCGCGGGCGGATTTTACAAGGCGGGCTGGAACTGCTGACCGAGCTGGGTCTGTCGCGCGTCACGCTGGGTGTGCTGGCAACCCGGGTGGGTCTTTCGAAGAGCGGACTGTTCGCGCACTTCCGGTCCAAGGAAGCGTTACAGATTGCGCTGCTGGGCGAGACCGGGCGCATCGCCAATGCCGTGGTGGTCGCCCCAGCAATGAATGCTGAAGCGGGGTTGGCACGGCTGCATATCCTGTTTGCGGCCTGGCTGGGCTGGACAGCGCGCGCCGGCCTGCCGGGGGGCTGCCCGGTCGCCGCCGCCCTGTTCGAGCTGGACGACGACATCGAGGACGAGGTGCGCACCACGGTGCTGGACATGGAAGTCCGGTGGCGCAGGCTTCTGGGCCAACTGACGTCGGACGCGGTGCAGTTGGGCGAACTGGCGCGCGATCTGGATATTGATCAGTTCGTGTTTGAGCTCTGCGGCATCTATCTGAGCCATCATGCGTCCCTGCGATTCGTCAGGGATCCAGACGCCGACCGCCGTGCGGTGTTGGCGTTCGAGGCGCTGGTGGCACGCTCGCGGCCTGACGGCGGACGCCCCTCACCTCACCCGACGCCGTTCCAGGAGCCTTCATGACCTTGCAAGACCGGCCTGACCTGACGTTGCCGTTGATGATTTCACCGCTGGTGGTGGCCGGAGTGTTCATCGGCCTCTGCGGGCTGTTGCGAGAGCCGAGCCGACAGAAATTCAGCGCCATTTTTGTGGCTGGCGCCGGGGCGGCGTATCTGGGCGGGGGGCTCGGGCCATGGGAACTGGCATTCTGCACCCTGATGACCTTCATCGCTTACAAGGGGCTGCAGGACTACCGGTTCATCGGGGCGGGCTGGGTTCTGCATACCTGCTGGGATGTGGTCCACCACCTCTATGGCAACCCGATCATCCCCTTCGCGCCCATGTCGTCGGCAGGATGTGCCATCTGTGATCTGGGGCTGGCCGCCTGGTACTTTGCGGGCGCACCATCGCCCTGGCCGCATGTTCGTCGGTGGGATCGGCCGGTGGGATCGGCCGGTGGCCGGTAACACGGCAGGTTAGGCGGGGCCGCCCCGCCCCCCGGATTACAAAGGTTTAATCGAGCCCTTCGCATCCATCCGAACCGCTTCGCGCCTCTCGGTAATGAGCGCTTTGCGCGAAGTTCTGGCGGCCTCCGGTTGAACTCCCTTACCGGGATTTAACTGGCGGCTCCTGATCCTCGCGCCGACACCGGGGGCTCTAGGAGAGGGCGTCTCAGGCACCATGTCACTGGCATTGGCTACACTGCTGTACGAATGGCGGCGCTATACGGCGGCAGTGGTGGCGCTGGCGTTTTCGGGTCTGTTGATCCTGGCGCAGATCGGCATGTTCACCGGCATCGTGAAGGGCGCGACGGCGACCATAGATCGGTCCAGCGCCGATATCATGATCCTGCCGGCCAAGATGGAGAGCCTGATCAACTCGGGCGGCGGCTCGCTGCCGGGTCGCCTGCTGCCGCAGATGTATGCCAATCCCGAGGTGGTCGAGGTCGCGGCCTGGGACAACGACGGCGGCCGCTGGGTCAATCGCCCCAAAGACGGCAAGAAGGCGGTGACCACCTTTATCAACGTCAACATGGTCGACACCCGCCCGGGATCCGTCAGCCTGCCGACCGACTTTTCAGAGGCCACTCGCGTGGCGCTGCTGGAACCCTATTCCATTGCCGTCGATGAGACGCAGTTGAAGCGACTGGGCGTGCAATTGGGCGATGAGGCGTCGCTGAACGGCAAGACCGTGCGGGTGCGCGCCATCCTGCAGGGCTATCCGGACGTCAACAACGCCTCGGTGACCATGTCGCGCGACACCATGCGGATGATGGGCATGCTGGTGAAGAACGGGAAGACAGGCCCGCTGATGATCCGGATCACGGACTCGTCCCGCGCCGAGGTGGTTCGCGATCAGCTGAACGCCACCGCCGCCGGGGCCTATCGCGCCTGGACCCGCCCCGAACTGGCCAGGGCCAATGAGGGGGCGCTGATGTCGGAGCAGATCATCGGCATCTTCCTGAGTTTCTCGGTGTTTCTGGGGTTCCTGATCGGTGTCGGCATCACGTCACAGACCCTGCGCGGCGCGATCCTGTCCAGCATCAAGGAATACGCCTCGTTGCGGGCGCTGGGCGTATCGATGGGCTCGCTCAGGATGATCGTGATGGAGCTGTCGATCTGGGTCGGGATCGCCGGCCTGGGCGCCACGGCGGTGTTCACGGGAGCAATCTATCTGCTGGGCACCAACAACGGCCTGCCGATGGGCTTTCCAATGCCGTGGATCATCGGCGTCTCGGTGCTGTTGATCGTGATCTCGTGCGCCTCGGGCCTGCTGGCCCTTGGCATCCTGAAGAAGAGCCAGCCAGCGGATCTTTTGCGATGAGTTCGAAACTGACCGCCATCGAGGCGCATGGTCTCTACAAGCGCTTCAAGACCGGGCGCACGCATATCGAGGTGCTGAAGCGGGTGGATTTTGATGCCCTGCATGGCGAGGTGACGATGGTGATGGGGCCGTCGGGGTCGGGCAAGTCGACGCTGGTGGCGGCACTGTCGGGGTTGCTGAAACCCGACGAGGGTCAGGTGACCGCACTGGGCCAGGATATCTGGAACCTGCGCCCTGGCAAACTGGACCGGTTCCGGCTGGAAACCTGCGGGTTCATCTTTCAGGGCTTTAACCTGTTCTCCGCGCTGACCGCGCTGCAGCAGGTAGCGATCATCCTGAAATACCAGGGTTGTTCGCCCGCTGAGGCGCGGCAGCGGGCTGCCGACACGCTGATGGAGGTGGGGCTGGAGAACCGCATGCACCAGCGGCCGTCCGAGCTGTCGGGCGGGGAGAAGCAGCGGGTGGCCATCGCCCGCGCCCTCGCCAAGAACCCGCAGCTGCTGTTCGCCGACGAGCCCACCAGCGCCCTTGACGGCGAGAACGGCCAGATCGTCATCAAGCTGATCCAGCGGGCCGCCAAACAGCATGGCGCCGCGGTGATCTGCGTCACCCACGACCCGCGTCTGGAAGCCTATGCCGACCGCGTCATCCATCTGGAAGACGGCCTGATCCTGAATGACCGTCGCGTGACCCACGCCGCCGCCCCTGTAGCTGTCCCGGTCTCACAACAACCCGAGCTCATCGGAGCCTGACGCCCATGCCCGCCATTCTGCGCAATCGATTTGTCTGGATCGCCGTGATCGTCCTGGCCCTGGCCGGAGGCGGAAGCTGGTTCGTGACCAATCAGGCCGCCGACAAGAAAACCAAGGCCGCCGCCGTGACGGCCAGCGTAAAACCCAGCCCCTACGCCGCCATCGCCAACGGCAAGGCCGATGTTGAGGGCGGCATCATCCAGGTGGCGGCGCGCCGGGCCGGCGTGATTCAGGATGTGCTGGTACAGGAGGGTGACGTCGTCTCGCGAGGCCAGGTACTGGCCCGGCTGGAAGACGACCAGCCACGCCTGGCATCCGAGCGCGCGGCCGCCGAGGTTCGGCAAGCGCGGGCATCGCTGGCGCTGTTGCAGGTGCAATTGGCCGCCGCGCAGCGCGAACTGCGGCGGATGGAGGCGTTGGCACCGTCCAACTTCGTGGCCGCCCAGAAGCTGGACCAGACCCGCGACGCGGTGCGCGAGGCCGAAGCGCGGATTCTGGCGCAACAGGCGGTGGTCGCCACCGCCCAGGCGCGTCACGGCGAGGCCCGCTATGACCAGGAAACCAGCGTGATCCGTGCGCCCGCCGACGGCCGTATCGTGCGGCGTTACGCCAATCCGGGCGCCGGGGCCTCGACGCTGAATGTCTCCAACATGTTCGATCTGGAGCCGCAGACGGGCCGGATCGTGCGCGCCGAGATCGCCGAGGGGTCACTGACCTTTGTCGACATCGGCCAGACGGTGCAGATGTCGCCGGAGAGCGATCCGACCAAGGTCTATCCCGGCAAGGTGCTGCGCCGCGCCGCGGTATTCGGGGCCCGCAAGTTGCAGTCGGACGACGCCAGTGAACGCACCGACGACCGGGTGGTCGAGGTGGTGGTGGACAGTACCGGCGCGCCGTTCCTGATCGGCCAGCGTGTGCTGGTGAAGTTCCTGAAGGGCCAGCAGCAGGCGACAGTGTCAGTGCCGCCCCGGAGCTGACCCGCGCACCACCGCCTTGACGCCACCCCGCCCACGCCGCAAAACGCCCGCCAAATTCGGGCCATAACTCCAGGGGTGATTTTCATGGCGGACATCCGCTTCGACGGCAAAGTGGCGATCGTGACAGGCGCCGGTGGCGGCCTGGGCCGGGCGCATGCGCTGGAACTAGCCCGGCGCGGGGCCAAAGTTGTGGTCAACGACCTGGGGGGCTCGGTGGACGGGTCGGCCGGTCACTCGGAAGCCTCGCTGAAGGTGGTCGAAGAGATCAAGGCGGCAGGTGGCGAGGCGATGGCCAACGGCGCATCCGTCACCGACGACGTCGGCGTGGCCCGGATGGTTCAGGAGACCATGGACGCCTGGGGCCGCATCGACATCCTGATCGCCAACGCCGGTATCCTGCGCGACAAGTCCTTCGCCAAGATGGAGTTCGGCGATTTCTCGGTCGTGGTCGACGTCCACCTGTTCGGCACCGTCAAGCCCGCCAAGGCGGTCTGGGAAATCATGCGGACCCAGAATTACGGGCGGATCGTGGTGACCACCTCGTCGTCCGGCCTCTATGGCAACTTCGGCCAGACCAACTATGGCGCGGCCAAGCTGGGACTGATCGGCTTCATGAACACGCTGAAGCTGGAGGGCCAGAAGAACAACATCCACGTCAACGCCATCGCCCCCGTCGCCGCCACACGGATGACCGAGAACCTGATGCCGGCCGAGATTCTGGAGCAGCTGAAGCCGGAGTATGTGACGCCCGGCGTCGTGTTCCTGTGCTCGGAAGAAGCCCCGACCGGCGCGATCATGACGGCGGGCGCAGGCGCGTTCGCGCTGAGCCGGATCGTGGAGACCGAGGGCGTCTACCTGGGCCACGGCGCCAGCGTCGAGGGCGTCCGCGACAATTGGGCCAAGATCTCCGACGAGGCTGGCCAGAAGGCCTACTTCAACGGCGGGGAGCAGACGGCGAAGTTCTTCCGCAAGATGCAGGGCGGGTAACCCACCGCCTCTTTTCCGTTTTGTAACCGAAATCCGCTTGCGCCTTGGCCGGGGCCTGCGCCTAACTCCCGGCAGCGTCCATTGAGAGGCGCGGGCTCAGGAGCAGGTCACGGTGTCAAACGGCAGTAAGGTCGCAGCGAACGGCCCGCTTTCGCTTCCTGCGGTCATGGCGTTTGCCAGCGGTCACATTCCCATTGCCGCGCTGTCGCTCGCGATCAGTGTGCATCTGCCGCGCTACTTTGCCAGTGAACTGGGACTGGCGTTGACCGTTGTCGGCGCGTCATTCGCCCTGGTGCGCTTCGTGGATATTCCGATCGACGCCGGCCTGGGCCTGGCGATGGATCGCACCCGCACGCGATTTGGGCGTTACCGGGTGTGGATGGCGCTGGGCGCGCCGATCCTGATGTTCGCGCTCTATATGCTGCTGAGTTCGCCAGAGGGTGTGGGTCAGGGCTATCTCTTCGGATGGTTGCTGGTGATGTATATCGGCTATTCCGGGGTTTATCTCTCGCACCTGGCCTGGGCGGGCCGCATCGCGCCGACCTACAAGGAGCGTTCCAGGGTCTTCGGTGCGATCACCGGGTTGGGCGTTTTCGGCGCCATGTTCGTGCTGCTGATCCCGGTGTTTCTAACGTCGCAAGGCGCCACCGATGCCGAGAGTGTCCGGGCGATGATCTGGTTCATCATCGGCGCAACCGGGCTTTCGACCTTGCTGGTCGTGGTCGTGTCGCCGGAAAAGATCGCCAGGGATCAGCCCACGCGCTTTGAGCTGAAAGACTACTGGGCCCTGCTGACCCGGCCCAACATACTGCGCCTGTTGGCGGCGGACCTGTTCGTGACCCTGGGACCGGGCTGGATGGCGGCGATCTATCTGTTCTATTTCACTGACAGCCTGGGCTTCACCCTGGCCCAGTCAAACCTGTTGCTGATGATCTATATCGGTGCAGGGTTTCTTGGTGCACCGCTGGCCGCGTGGCTGGCTAACCGGATCAGCAAGCACCGGGCCCTGATGGTCAACACGACGGTCTATTCCCTGGGCCTGATCCTGCTGCCGACCATGCCCAAAGGAGACTTCCTGATCTTCGGTCTCGCGATGTTCCTGGTCGGCGCGATGGCCGCGGGGTTCACGGTGATGATCCGGGCGATCACCGCCGACATCGCCGATGAAATCCGGCTCGAAAGCGGCCGCGAATGGATGGGGTTGATGTACGCCATGACCACGGCGACGTCGAAACTGGCGACGGCCAGCTCCATCTTTCTGACCTTCAGCGTGCTGGCCGCCGTCGGCTATCAGGCCAAGGCCGGGTCCGTGAACACACCCGAGGCGATCCGGGGGCTGGAACTGGCCTATATCATCGGCCCGATCTTCTTTGTGATGATCGCAGGGGCCTGTTTCATCGGCTACAATCTGACGGCCGCGTGGCATGCCGATATCCGTCGCCAGCTGGACGAGCAGGACGCGCTTGTAGACCCGGGTGCGGCGATGGAATCGCTGACCGGTGAGGATCTGGCCCCTGCCAACAAGCCCGCCTGATTGCCGTCGTTAGCGCCAGGCCTGTGGGAGAGCTGATTGACCAGGACCTCAAGTTCATCGTTGTCGCTTGGTCTGGCGCTGACGTTCGCCGCCACCAGCCTGCCGCTCAGCGCGCTGGGGATCGCCGTGTCGGTGCACCTGCCGGCTTATTTTGCCGCCAACATCGGGG
>JANORH010000578.1:0-16013 GCA_031415215.1 Alphaproteobacteria bacterium
CTTCCTGCGTGGGTTGGTCGGTCATCGGCACGCTCGATAAAACGACGGGCGAGGAGCTTTGCAAATTGTTTTCGACTGATGTTGCAACCGCTTGCTATGGTCGGAGGTTCTCAAGGGGCCCCGTGCGCCTTCTACGAGGCCTGCAATGGCGCCATCACAACTCGAGCACAGTACGACGCCTTGGTCGCCAAGACTCAGGCGGGCCGGGCTGTTTCGACTCCATCCAAGTCCCGGGATCCGTGTGACGATTCTCCCGATCCATATTGTCGCCAACGGTGAACATGACCCGCACAGCCTTGCTGACACTCGTCACCCTCGCGATGCCAGGTATCTTGGCGGCAGCCGAACTTGGGCGGCCGCGCCTCGATATCAAATCAGCGACCATTGCGCCTGCTCCCACCGTTACCCAGGTTCTGACCCGCTCGTGGATGGGCGATCGTGATGCGCTGCATGAACAGTTGGTGTGGATCGAACTGCCAGTGAACAGCGGTTTTGACGCCTATGTCGCCGAGCGCGCGGCCATCCGTGACTGCCAGGCAGAACGCTATAACGCCAGTCGCAGCAACCTGCTGGACGGTGGTGCGCGGCCTCTGAGGGATTGCTGATGCGCCGGCTGATTCTCGTCGCCCTGCTCGCCGTTCTGGCCACACCCGCTATCGCGCAATACCGGACCGGGCAGCCCGAGGTGCGGCCGCCGCCCGCTGTCGCGGATCCGGACGCGCCGGCCAACGCGGCGCTTAACGCCTTTGCCGGCTGGTACGCGGCTGCCGGAAAGCCGCGCCTGTTGTTTTTCTGGAATCGGGCGCTGACCGACGAGACCACCACCCGGCGCACCGACAAGGTGATCGAGGACCGCCGCTATGGCGAGTCCACGTCGGGCGAAACCACCGCTAACCGGTTCGGCGAAGCGACGATCAAGGACATGGACGGCGTCGACCGCAAGGTCACCAGCCGCGAGAGCGAGGCGATCACCGGAAAGGCCTACAGCGGGGTCAACAAGCAGGCGTCGGGCGTGCTGGAGACAGTGTTCATCAACACCTTCCTGGCCACCGGCACCGATATCGTCGACCGCGACGCGCTGATCCGACGCCTGTCGCTCAGCAATCCCAAGGACGACCGCGGCGACATCCAGTTTCTCGAAACCCAGGCCCTGGCCAGCGGCATCGAGTATCTGGTGGAGATCCTGCCGGACCCGCAGACCAGTTCGCCCACCGGCCTGGTCTTCACGGTCAAGATCAAGCACCTGCCCAGCTCCAGCCTGCGCGCCCAGTTCCAGACGCGGGCGGTTCCGCCCGCCGGCCCGTCGCGGATCGTCGCGGTTCCCGGCACCGGCTTCCAGCGGCAAGCAGGTGCGGATCGCACTACGCCGCCGCTGGTCGCGGTTCAGCTGGCCACCGAAACCATGATCCATTTTGTGAAATGATCGGCATGACACAAAGGCCCGTGGCTCATCTGATCCTCGTCCTGACACTGTTGGCCCTCGCGGGCTGGAGCTCTCCCGCCCTGGCCCAGGGTGCCAGCTGGACCCAGTGTGTGGCCCGCTCGCCCACCAGCGGCACGCTTTATGTCGGCGAGGCCGTCGACAAGGCGGAACGGGGCAAGGCCGCCCTTTATCGCGCCGAGTTCATCAAGGCAGGGCAGGCCTCGGGGATCGCGGAGGCCGAACTGAGCGCCCAGAACGCCTTCTGCTTCTTCGCGCCGCGTCAGGCCGATCTGGTGCGGATGGTGTCGGATCTGGGCAAGCCCTGTCCCAGTTGCTCGGCGCCCTACCGCCAGGCACCCTTGGCCTGGGACGTCCGCGATATTCTGCCGCCGGAGATCGCCGCGACGTCGTCGCATCTGGCGATCCTGGCGCTGGCAGAACCGCCGCCGCCCGAGCCGCCCCAGCCGCCGTCGCCGACCGGCGAGGTCGTTCCTGCGCCGCTGCCGCCTGAACCGAAACCAACCGCCAGCGCACGCTGGCAGGCCTTTCTGTGCGGTACGGACGTGCGGATGAGCTATGCGTTCGAGGCGCCTGGAGACAGTCCGGTCGAAAGCGCGCCGTTCAAGGGCGTCGTGGTCGCGGGCGGTGGCATCGAACGGTCATTTGAGGAGACCCTGGCCAAGACCGCCAACGCGGTGCCAAGCTGCGCGTCGCCCACATTCATGAAGGTGGCAAGCCTGGCGGAGTTCTCCAGGGACCTGCCCACCCGAGGCGAGGCGCGCGTCGCGGCGCTGCGCCAACGCCTGGATAGCCTGAGCGTTCAGGTCATCCTGCCGCCGCCGCCGCCGCTGCCAGCGGCGGTCGTGGCCGAAGTCGCACCGTCCGGCAAGCCGGCGGCGAAGAAACCGCCAGCCACAGTGGTTGCGGTCGCCCCGCCCGCCAGGCCCGTCACGCCTCGCCCGGTTCCGGTGCCAGTCTTGGCGACAGCCATTGTCGCACCGCCGGTCCCGACGGCCACGCCCAAGGCCTCGCTACCACCGGTGGCCGCCGACCAGGTGACCGCCCTGCTGAACGCCGACGTCGCCAGGCGAAACGCTGAGGTCGAGGCCCGAAACGCCGTTGCCGCCGCCGACTATGAGAAGCGCATGGCCGCCTACAAGGCTGCCCAGGACGCCTTCGCCGCATCACAGGCCACTTACGAACGCAACAACAAAGCCCACGAGGCACAGGTTGCAGAGGCCGCTCGGCAGCGGACGGCCTGGGAAGCCAAGGTCAAGGCCTGCAACGCCGGCGACCGCACCGCCTGCTCGCAATAGCTGTCGGCGATGACTTCGAGGGATTCCATTCAGTCTCTCCGCCGGGCTGGTTTCGGCGGCCGAGTTTTTGCAGAAACGCCTGAGCAAGTGGGTAACTTTCGAGCGATCCAAAATCCGGGGCAGGCACTGTTTCTAACAAACCCTTCAAGCGGCCTTCCCCGCCACCACCGGCTCGCCGGCGGGCAGTCCCCGGTCCAGACGCGTCGCAAGCAAGGTGAAAGATCGGCCGCCCCGCAAGCTCCCTCGCCGCCCCTTCCGGTGCCGTGGGGCCGGCCAGATGCGGCGGCTCAAACCGGCGCGGTGGAGAGCCGGCGGCGTTCGGTGGAGGCGACCAGTTCGGCCCAGATGCGGACCTGAAGGGGTTCGTCGCCGTCGGCCTCGGCGCGGGTGTGGAGGGCGATTAGGGCATCGCGGAGGCGGTTGTTTTCGCGCTGAAGGGCCGAGATACGCAGGTCGGGGTCATCGCCGGTTTCGCCGATGAGGGCGCGAATCGCCTGGTTCTCCTCGACCAGATGGTGGGCGGCGGCGTCCCAGGTCTCGGCGGCGATGGCCAACAGGCTGGCGGTGAGGCCCAGCGCATTGGCGCGCTCGCCGTCCGGAATGCCGGGGGCGGCGTTACGGATCGCAAGCGCGGCCAGTTCGGCCAGCACGGCGGGGACGGGCGGGGTCATAGGCGTCCCATCAATTGCAGCATGGCGCGCTCCTGGGCATTGATCAGCCACCAGGCAGGATAGATCATGATCGGAGCCCGGTTGCCGCCAGAGTTGAACGCGGCGGCGGAGCCCACCCAGATGCCTTGGCCCTTGATGCAGTTGAAGAGGGTCCACCAGTGCAGCGCGGCGGGATCGGCAGTGAGGCCGGACGCGCGTTCCCAAATGGCGATGGCGTGGGCGGGAGGGCAGAGGCCACCGGCGAGACCCTGGCGCCCGAAGGTCCAGACCGGTTGCAGGCTCCAGCCCAGATCCTCAAGCGGGTCACCCAGGTGGGCCATTTCCCAGTCGAGCACGCCTTGGATCTCGCCCTGCGCATCATAGAGGAAGTTTCCGGTGCGGTAGTCGCCGTGGACGATGGACAGGCGTTGTGCCGGGGGCGGCGGATTGGTGCGGAGCCAGCGCAGCGCAGCGCGCGTGATGGGCAGAGGCTGGTCGGCGTCGCGGTCGATCAGGGCTTCCCAGTGGCCGAGTTCGCGGTGCCAGCACTGGTCCAGCGCAGGGGTGGGCACGATGGAGGTGAGGGATGTGGGGTCGGCGCGCGCGATGTCGCCGAGGATGGTCCATTTGTGCTCGGCGACGCGGTGAAGCACGGTGTCGGGGCTCGTGAACAGCGCCGCAGGGCCAGCCTGGAAGCCCGTAATCTCTTCGGCGATGAAGAAGGGGTGGTCGAGGGCGGCGGGGGATTCTTCCAGCCAGAGCATGTCCGGCACGGGTACGGATGTGTTTCGGAAGGCGCGGTAGGCCTCGAATTCCACCCGGCGATCGGTGTCGATCAGGCTGGCGGGGGGATCGCGGCGCAGGATCAGTTTGCGGTGGCGGGGCCGGGCGGCGTCAATCCAGGAAAGCATGAAGCGGTAGGTTTCACGCGAAGCCCCGCCGGAGATGCGTTCAAGGCCAGAGACCGCGATGTCGGAGGCGTGCGGTATCCGGGTCGCGATATAGGCCGCCAGTCGGGGTTCGAGGGGATGCGCCAACGGGCGATCAGCTCATCTTGAAGCGGATGGGCAGGCGTTTGGGACCGTTGACGAAGAAGCTTTCGCTCATGGCGGGGGTGCCGGCCATCTCGACAGACTCAAGACGGGGCAGGAGCTCCTCCCAGAGGATGCGCATTTCCATCTTGGCCAGATGCTGACCCAGGCAGAGGTGTGCGCCGTAGCCGAAGGCCAGATGCTTGTTGGGCTTGCGATCAACGCGGAACTGGTCGGGGGCCTCGAAGACATCCTCGTCGCGGTTGCCGGAGGCGTAGCAGAGCATCAGCCAGTCGTTCTGTTTCATCTGGCGACCGGCGAACTCGGCGTCCGCGGTGAGGCTTCGCATGAAGGTCTTCACCGGCGTGGTCCAGCGAATGGATTCGTCCACCAGGCCGGGGATCAGCGACAGGTCGTTCTTCACCTTGCGGAGCTCGGTCGGGCTGTCTACCAGCGCCCACATGGCGCCCGCTGTAGAGGACGAGGTGGTGTCGTGCCCGGCGGTCGCGACGATGATGTAGTAGCCCATGGCCTCAAAGTCGGACATCGGCTTGCCGTCGATCTGGCTGTTGGCGATCAGTGAGGCGAGATCATCGGTGGGATTGGCGCGCCGCGCCGCCGACAGCGCGCTGAAATAGTTATTGAAATCTATGATGACGCTCATGTCGAAGCTTTGTTCTGGCGTCGTGGCGGCATCGGGCTTGCGGCCCAGTTCCGGGTCGGTGGCCCCGAACAGTTCCTGGGTCAGCTTCAGCATCCGGGGCTCGTCGCTCTCGGGCACACCCAGGATGGTCATGATAACGTGGAGCGGGAAGTGCAACGCCACCTCGCCCACGAAGTCACACTCGCCGCCCTTGGCCGCCATCTTGTCCACCGAGGCGCGGGCGATGACGCGGATGCGGTCTTCCAGCTTCTTCAGGTTTTGCGGCATGAACCAGGCCTGGGTCAGGGCGCGGTATTTGTGGTGATCGGGCGCATCCATCTGGACCAGGGTGCGCAGCAGGTGCGGACTACCGCCCATCATCTCGCGGACGCGCTTGTCCGCCGCCTGGGTGGTGAGGGTCGCGGCACGGTCACCGTTGTGAAACAGGTCGTTCTGGCGGCTGATCTCCAGGATATCGGCATGTTTGGTGGCCACCCAGAACGGGTCGAAGCCCTCGACGGTCGCCATGCCCATCGGCTCGTTGTTGCGCAGCCAGCGATAGGTGTCGTGGATCCGGTTGTCTGCGTAGGCTCCGGGGGACACCAGATGCCCGGCATGGACCAGGGGGATCGCGTGTTCGGCGGCGGTGGTGGCGGTCATTATGGTCTCACATGGGTCTGCTGACGTCGGGTCACGGGAGACGACGCCTGCCAATTGCACTTAACCTGTTGATACCCCCAACGCGACGGCCCGCAAGTGTAACCGCGCGTCAACCGCAGAGGCCGACCGATGCTGACCAAGGGCGACGACTATCCCATCCACCAGACGCCGGAGCCGATCGCCTATTCAGGCTCGGACCGAAACTTCTATGACCGCTATTTCTTCAACGCCTATGCGCCGGACGGGTCGGCGTTTGCGGCCATCGCGTTCGGGGTCTATCCGGCGCTGAATGTCGCCGATGCGCATATCGCCATCGTCAAGGATGGCAAGGAGCGTTGTCTGCATGCCTCGCGCATTCTGGGCATGGAGCGGATGGACCTGCGCGTCGGGCCCATCGCCATCGAGATCCTGGAGCCGCTGCAGACACTGAAGGTGACGGTTCAGAAGACCGAGGGGATCGCGGGCGAGATCACCTTCGAGGGTCGGGCATTTCCCATCGAGGAGCCCCGGTTCGTCAAGCGCAACGGCCCGCGGCTGTTCATGGACTATACCCGCCTGACCCAGAACGTCCGCGCCTCGGGCTGGCTGGAGGTGGACGGCGAACGGATCGAGGTCTCGGGCTGGGTCGGAACGCGCGACCGGTCGTGGGGTATTCGTCCGGTGGGCGCGCCAGACACACAGGCTACGCCCGGCGGCGGGATCGCCGGGTTCTTCTGGCAGTGGGCCCCGCTGAATTTCGCCGACACATCCGTCTATTTCCACATCAACGCGGACCCCGACGGCAAACCCTGGAACACGCGCGCGGTGATCCTGCCGGACGGTGCGGGGCCGGAGGGCGGCTATCACTGCGACGTGCCGGTGATGGAGACCGAGATCGTGCCCGGAACCCGTCACGCGAAGTCGGGGTTGCTGACCATCCCGTTGGAACAGGGTGCTGCTGTCGTGAGGATCCAGCCCATCGCCACCTTCCTGATGCGTGGCATCGGCTATGGCGGGGAGTGGCGGCATGGGTCGCTGAAGGGCGAGCTGGTCGTGGCGCGCGAGGACCTGGACACGGTGAACTTCGACGTCTCCGACCCCGGCAACCTGCACATCCAGGCGATCAGCCGGGCCACCCTGTCGCAACCGGGGCGGGATGATCAGGTGGGCATCGGTGTGTTCGAGCAGCTCATCCTGGGGCCGTATCGGCCGCTGGGGTTTTAGTGGGACGGACCTAAACCCCCAAATTGCTCGCTATCCTTGATCAAAGCCCACAGCGACGCCGTGCCGGGGAACCCTATACGCAGGCGGTTTCGAAGGGGATTTGGCGGCGGCGTTTCGACCCAATGCGGCCCATCTCGATGTCTATGGGTTTCCGGGACGGGACCAGAACCGGGTAGTGATGGGCTATGCTGGAGGGGTCGAGTCCAGCGTCGCATGTCGCCTCAGCCCGGTGCTGTCAGCACGTGGTCGATGCTGCGCAGGATGGCGTCGGCGTATTTTGGGCCCAGCAGGTTGGCGTGGTTGGCGGCGGTGACGTGTTCCACATAGCCGGAGCGAGCGCGTTTGGCCGGGGCCTCCTGTAGCGCTTTCAGTTGACCTTTGGCGCGGGGCGGGCCTGCTGTGACCACGGCGACGGGCAGGTCAGTCGGCAACTCCGCCGCGCCGGCAAGTCGCGACGTGGGTGGCCAGCTCATCACCTCGGCGGCGGCGCCATGGGCATGGGTGGCCGAGCCGTGGATGCGGCGCTTTTCGGCACCGGCCTCACCCGGCAGCCCGATCAGGTTGCCGCTGATCAGCGACACCGGCGCCATCAGTCCCAGTCTGGCTCCGTGGCTTACCATCTGCAGCAACCGGCCGAAGGCGTGAATCACTGGCGCGCCGCCCGGCAAGCCCAGGACATCCGGGGTCACCGCGTCCACCAGCACCAGGCCCGCCAGCGGCAGGTCACGCTCCAGCGCGAACAGCCGTACCATCAGGCCACCCATGGAGTGCCCCACCAGCAGGATCGGCGCGGTCTCGCCCAACGCCTTCAGCAGGGCCTCAAGATCGTCGTTGATCGCCCGGCCATCGCGAGGCTCAGGGCCGGGGTCGGAGTAGCCCAGGCCCGCGCGATCATAGGCCAGACTGCGCAGACCCTTGGCCGCAAGCCGCGCCTGCACGACTGACCAGTCCGACGCGCAACCAAAGGCTCCGTGTTCACAGACGATCAGCAGCGCGCTGTCGGCGGGTCCCGCCCGAACCACGCGCAGGCTGCGTCCGCCGATGTCGATCCGCTGACCCTGAAATGAGGGGCCGGTCAAAGGCCGATCTGCGCCCGGGGTCGTCCGTCGGGCCCGATCGAGAGCCCCTGCAGGCCATCGATCCGCTCCGCCTTGGCCGCATCGCGCGCCAGACCTTTAAGGTTGCGCTCGGCCTGGGCCAGATCTTCGGCGTCTGTCGAGCGCCTGACGATGATAGGCGCGCCGTTGCGGGCGTCCATCAGGGCTTGTTTGCTGGCCGGAATGCGCGACACCTGTGCCATGCGGACGCGCCCGGAATAGCGGACCGCCTTGTCCAGCGGCAGGTCACCGGCCTCGGCAAAGGCTTTGCCCAGGAACATGGCGGGGTTCAGGGGCCGGTCCTGATCGTCGCGGATTTCAAAGTGCAGATGCGGTCCGGTCGAGGTGCCGGTGGAGCCTACCCGGCCCACGGTGTCGCCGGCGGTGACGGCCAGTCCGGTCTTCACGCCGGGGGCGATCTCTCCCAGATGGGCGTAAAAGGTGGTCAGACCCTCGGCATGGCGCACGGCGACGTAACGCCCGTAGCCGCCCTTTTCGCCTGCAGCCACCACGACGCCATCGGCGGCGACACGAACAGGAACACCGGCGTCGGCCGAGATATCCACGCCCTCATGCAACCGGCCCGAGCCTTCCCAAGGCAGTTGCCGCAGGCCGAAGGGCGAGACCACGGCATGGCCGGGCACCGGCTCCTCGAACGAGATCAGGATTTCGTCTTCTGCGACCGGTACAACGGGCGCGATGCTCACTGTGATCGGGGTTGAGCGCAAAGGTGCCAAGGCGGGCGACAGCAGCGAGGCATGGGCTACCGCCACCGCGCTAAGAGCCGACACCGCGACGATCACCGCCTCTGCAGCCCGCCGACGCACGCGCGCCTTCGGGTCCGATTTTTGCTTCACCAACACACCCAAACTCCACCATCACCGCGCACTTTTGAGGTCTGGACTCTTGGGAGCCGCCCCATGCTTCGGCATTCACCGCCTGTACCAGACGGAGGATTAAGGGTCGTTTTAGGCAAAATACGGGCCGACGGCAAACCGGGGGGGTTTCTGCCAGGGCAACCACCTCGGGTTAACCGATCCCCAAGCGCCGTCATCCCGGACGCAGCGGAGCGGATCCGGCATTGTTACATCGCAGGACTGGCCGGGCGAGAACCTCCTCTCCCTCGCGACCTCGCGATAGCGAGGGCGACGAGAGGGAGAGGGTTGGGAGAGGGCCGGCTGGGCTGGCTCTGGTCTAACCCCGAGGACCCGAAAGCGTCACCGCCGCACATCCTCGGACCTCCATCGGCGGATCACATTTTTACGAGCCGGCCCTCTCCCGGCCTCTCCCTCTCGGCGCTGCGCGCCGGGGGCGAGGAGGGGTGTTCGCGGCGGGGCCCGGGTCTCAGTCCTCAGCCCAGGTGGGCCTTGTACAGTTTTGACAGTTCCGTCCAGGCTCGCTCAGCTTCGGCTTCGTGGTAAACCTGGCTGCCTCTGACGGTCCAGCCATGGTCGCCAGCGTACACATCGACCACGGCCGGGCGCTTGGTTTCCTCGAAGGTTTTCCGCAGAGCGTCCTTGTCGGCGGGGGCCTTGGCGTCATCGTTCTTGGCGACGGCGATCAGATAGGCCGCCTTGGTTCTGGCCACCAGCAGGTGTGGGCTATTGGGCTGGGTGGTGACAAGGCCGCCGCCATGGAAACTGGCCACAGCACCAATGCGCTTCGGCACCGCTCCGGCCGTACGGAAAGACAGCGGCCCGCCCATGCAATACCCCTGCACGCCGGCCATCTTCTTCTTGTTGGTCTGCGACTGGGCGTCGAGGTAGGCGAGATAGGCCGTGGCGTCGCCATCAACGCCGGCGTCGGTCATCGCACCCCGATAGCCGAACAGCTTCTGGCGTCCTTCAGGGGTTCCGAAGCTCAAGCCCGCGTAGTCGCTGGTTTTGGCGGAACGGTAAAACGGGTTTGGCACCAGGACGACATAGCCCTGGGACGCCAGTCGCCGGCCCATCTCACGGAACACCGGGCGCAGACCCCCGATGTCCGTCCACAGCAGCACGGCCGGCCAGGTTCCCTTGCCGGACGGGAACAGAAGCACGGCCTCGGCCTCCCCGTCGGCCGTTTTCACCATAACGTCCTTCTCGGTGACCCTGGCCTGGGCTCGTGCCTGAGCCGCCGTCAGGCTGACGGCCGCCGCCACGGTAAGGCCGAAGGTGCGGCGCGAAACGGCAGGATCGGCGGCCAGCCATGGGTTGATGTCGTCGTCGCACATGGGGGTTTCCTCCGGCTTGGAATTGTTCGACGCCTAACCGCCTACCCGGATGTTGCGGCGAAATTTCAGTGAACACCAGTGGGCGCGTTTTCCCGGATTTTCAGGTCCACGCCCCGTACGCATCCACAAACGACTTGCCCAGCGCCTGCGCCACCGCCGGGTGGGTGATATCGCCCTTCAGCACGTTCAGGCCCTTGGCCAGGTGACGGTTGGTTTTCAGCGCGTCCAGTCCGTGATCGGCCAGCATCAGCCCGAACGGCAGCGTGGCATGCACCAGGGCCTCGGACGAGGTGCGCGGCGCGGCGCCCGGCATGTTGGCCACACAGTAGTGCACCACGCCATCCACCGTATAGGTCGGGTCCTTGTGGGTGGTGGGGCGGCTGGTCTCGAAACAGCCGCCTTGGTCGATGGACACGTCCACCAGCACCGAGCCCGGCTTCATCCGGCTGAGGTCTGCCTTGCGGATCATGGTGGGAGCCGAGGCGCCCGCCGTCAGCACGGCACCGATCACCACATCAGCCTTGAGGATTTCCTCCTCCACCGCGTCCTGGGTGGAATACCGCGTCAGGATCCGGCCCTGGAACATGTTGTCCAGCTCGCGCATGCGCGGGATCGAACGCTCGACAATGACGACCTCCGCGCCCAGACCCGCCGCCATCCGCGCAGCGTTCATCCCCACCACGCCGCCGCCCAGCACCAGCACGCGGGCGGGAGGAACGCCGGGCACGCCGGAGATCAGCAGCCCCATGCCGCCGTTGTGCTTCAGCAGGGTCTCGCCCGCCGAGAACACCGCGATCCGCCCCGCCACCTCCGACATCGGGGCCAGCAGCGGCAGGCCGCCTTGCGCATCCGTCACCGTCTCATAGGCGATGGCGGCGCAGCCCGAGGCCAGCAGGCCATCGGCCTGGGCTGGATCGGGGGCCAGATGCAGGTAGGTGAAAAGGATGTGCCGCTCGGTCAGCCGCGCCCATTCAGGCGGTTGTGGTTCCTTGACCTTCACGATCAGTTCGGCGGCGGCGAACACCGCCTCGGCTGACGCGGCGATCTTGGCACCCGCCCGCTTGTACAGCGCATCGGAATACCCGGCCCCGTCACCGGCGCCTGTTTCCACCGACACCTCATGCCCATGCGCCACGTATTCCCGCACGGCTGCGGGTGTCAGCCCGACCCGATACTCATCCGGCTTGATCTCACGAGGCACGCCAACACGCATGGGAAGCTCCTTTGGGGGAGGAAATTGCGGAGTTTGAGCGATTTGAGATCACGGTCTTGCGGGGTCAAGGAAAATGCGGCGTGTTCCTATGCCTTCGCCGCATGGAATTGACGTGCCCGATCATACGATGCGTGATGGTCCTCTGGTCGGAGGCCATCGCGTGGACGCCAAAGAATACAAGCGGATCGACCGCGAGATCCGACGGCTGAACGCCGAGTTCGGGATGGCCTCAGGCCGGCAAGCGGCGACCGCCGTCACCCGCGTTGCCCTGATCCTGGCGGCAATCGCAGGCGTCGCGATGGTGCTGTACATGCCGACCACACCCGGCGTGCGGGCTGTGGGTCGGGTCGATGGAATAAGTTTCCGGCAAACGGATACCGGAACCCGGTTGTTGGCGCGGGTCACGGTGGGGACAGCAGAAGGACTGGTTCAGCTTCCTCGCGGCGCGATGTGCCTTGCCGGCGATCGTATCGATCTGGTGAGGCGCAAGACGCTGTTGAATGTGCGTTACACCACTGGACTCAGAGGTTGCACGCGGCCCGGCCGCAGTTAGCTCTCGCTACCCCGCCCGCTTCCCCAAGGCCTCGGCCAGCACACTCGTCACCAGCGCATTGAGCGACACACCCTCCTGCACGGCCCGAATCTTCAGCTTCTCGTGCAGGCTGCGCGGGACGCGTTGGCGCCACTGGCCTGGACTCGACGGACCCGGAACATCGCGCCCCAGCACAAAGGCGGCGGTTTGCCATTCGATGATGGCATTCTGAACGTCGGCCAGGGCTTGCTCGCGGGTCTCGCCATCTCCCGTACAGCCCGGCAGGGCCGGAACCGTCGCCAGCCACCCGCCTCCATCCGCCACACCCAACGGTTCGACCATGATTGCGTACTCGGTTTGGCTAGCCATCGTTTCGCCTGTCCATCATCGCTAACAGCTTTCGGGTTCGGCAAAATCCTATCACCAATTCCTCTTTGTCCGTCATAGGCGGGCTTGACCCGCCTACCCAACCGCGGCCTCGGCTTGGATCGGCGGATCAAGTCCGCCGAGGACGATCTTGGGAAGGGTTCGGAGTCAACCTGGCCAACTGGTGGATATCGACGAAACACCCCATGTCCGGTTCCACGCCGCTGGATATCGCCCACCTTGCACCCCCTCCTCGCCGGCCTTGTCATCGTCGCGGTCCTGACCCCGTTAGGTGTCTGGGCCGTCAAGTTGGCCAGGCGGCAGCGTGGAGGTGCAGTGCTGATCACGGGTCTGCTGCTGATCTTTGGCATGAATGCGCAGATCATTCCGCCGCCCCCGCCCGTGGCCGAGCAGGTGGTGCGCGCAGCCGAAGACGATGATGACGACGAACCGAAACCCGCATGACGGCCCCGCCCCCACTGGCATTCCGCCGGTGATCGGCTAAACCCCGTCCGCGCCGCGTCAGACGGCCCAGTCAACCACCACCACGGGATCACAACACATGCAGTACAAGCGCCTGGGCCGTAGCCCGATGATGGTGTCCACGATCTGCATGGGGACCATGACGTTTGGCTCGCAGGCTGACGAGCAGACCGCACACCGCATCCTGGACCGCTCGCTGGAGGCCGGGATCACCTTCTACGACACCGCCGAGAACTATCCGGTGCCGCCGAAGGAAGAGTGGGCGGGTGTGACGGAGGAAATCGTTGGCCGCTGGATGAAGACCAAGCGTCGCGACGAACTGCTGATCGCCACCAAGGTGTCCGGCCCCAGCCACGGCTGGATCAAGTCGTCCCAGCGGGCAGGCATGACGGCGCTGGACCGGCACAACATCGTGCGCGCCGTCGAGGCCAGCCTGACCCGGCTGCAGACCGACTACATCGACCTCTACCAGACCCACTGGCCGGACCACGGCACGGGCTATGAGGAGGCGATGCGCGCGCTGGACGATCTGGTGATGGCCGGCAAGGTGCGGGTGATCGGCTGCAGCAACGAAACCGCCTGGGGCCTGATGAAGAGCCTCGCCGTCAGCGAGCGCGAGGGGCTGGCGCGGTATGAGACGATCCAGAACAATTTCAGCCTGAACAACCGCCGCTTTGAGGACGCCCTGTCGCAGGTGTGCCGGCAAGAGGGTGTCAGCCTGATCCCGTACTCGCCGCTGGCCGGTGGTGTGCTTTCGGGCAAGTACAACGACGGCGCACGGCCCGAAGGGGCGCGGTTTTCCAACTATCTGAAGATCGGTGGACGCCAGGGCGCGATGGCGCTGCGGTTCGTCAACGAGAAGAGCCTGGCCTCGACCGCGCGGTTTTCCGCCATTGCCGCCGAGCTGGGCATTTCGCCGGTCACCCTGGCGACGGCCTGGAGCATCCAGCACGATTTCGTGGCCTCGACCATCGTCGGTGCCACGTCCGAGGATCAGCTGGCCGACATTTTCGCCGCCGGCGACCTGACGCTGAGCGCCGAATCCATGGCCAAGATCGACGCGGTGACGAAGGAAATCCTCTACCCCATGGGGTAGCCGTGAACCCCCGGCGCGAGAGCCGGGGGCTGGCGTCGATCTACTGCTGCTTCTTTGCGGCGTCTGACGCTGCGTCGGCCTTGCGGGCGGCGGTTGCGGCGGCATCAGCGGTGGTGTCCGCCGCGTTTTCGACCGCAGCGGCGGTTTTGGCGGCGGCGGCTTCGGTGTTGGCGACGGCGTCGCTGCCGGCCGATTGCATGGCGTCACCGGCCTGATCCGCCGCGACGGCGGCCGTGCCGGTGGCTTCGGCAGCCTTGTCCTCGGTCTTCTGCGAACATGCCGTCAGCAGAGCACCGCACAGGCCGATGGTGGCCAAAAGTTTCATGTTCATTTGAAAGTCTCCCCAAAAGGAAGCCATTCGCCGGCGGATGCCGGCGAGCTTCACCGCACACAACGCACGGCTAGCCCGTTCGGTTCGATACGCCGCGCCAGAAAGCGTATGCGGCCCTAATGCGTTGCGGGTTCGGCCGAAATCTCTTCCAGTGTCTTGCCCACCGCCTTGGCGCCATAGTCCTGGGCGATGTCGCCCAGCGACAGGATGCCGGCCAGGCCGCCCTTGTCGTTCAGCACCACCAACCGGCGGATCTGATGGGCGCCCATCTTGGCGGCAGCGTCGGCGAC
Organism: Alphaproteobacteria bacterium; assembly: GCA_031415215.1. Lineage (GTDB taxonomy): Bacteria > Pseudomonadota > Alphaproteobacteria > Caulobacterales > Caulobacteraceae > Phenylobacterium. Next base: position 14,547 of record JANORH010000578.1, read on the forward strand.
ATTATCATCTTCGTTGCAGCTCTCGATGCCGTCACTCATCACCCCGGAGACCGGGCCGTTCAGAGCGCCACCCTTGGCGACGACGCGGATCACGATGTCGCGGTCAGTGATCAGGCCGACCACCTTGCCCTCGTCCACCACGGGCACGGCACCGCTCTCGATCTGGGCCATGGTGCGGGCGACCTCGGCAATGGTGGTCGCAGGCGTGGCGGTGGCCACCTGGGCGGTCATGGCTTCACGGACTTTCATGGGTGTCGTCCTTTGAGGTTCGGATTGGACAAGCAGAACCCCGGGTTACGGCGGGGGTTCCATCACAACCATCCGAACCAGGCAGTCGGGCTTGACGAGACGGTCGCCGACGGTGTCATTGAACCTCTTCAGCGAGGACTGATTTCCTATGCAGCGCCGTTCCGTGATGAGGCTGGCCTTGCTCGCCGCTGCCGCCGCCGTAAGCGGCTCGCCGACGTTCGCCCGGTCAGCCGGACGATGGCGGTCCCTCCTCGACGGGCGCAGCCTCAAAGGCTGGTCACCACTTGGCGGCGCGAACTGGACGATCACGGACGGTGCGGCTCAGGCCGATAACGGAACCATGGGCTTCCTGGTATCCGACGACGACTTCGGCGATGTGGATATCCGCGCCGAATTCTGGGTCAGTGAAGACGCCAACAGCGGCATCTTTATCCGCTGCACAAATCCGGGTGAGATCACCCCGACCAACGCCTATGAGGTGAACATCTTCGATACCCGCCCGGATCCCACCTATGGCACGGGCGCCATTGTCGGTGTCGCCAAGGTTGCCAATATGCCGAAGACTGGCGACCGCTGGAACGTGATGGAGATCGAGGCGCGCGGGGATCGTTTCACCGTCACGGTAAACGGCCAACGCACCGTCGACGGTGTCCGGGACGCGGCGCACCCACGCGGCCGCATCACACTTCAGTATGGTGCGGGGGTCGTGAAGTTCCGCAAGGTGCAGGTGCGGGCGATCTAAAGCACGCAGGCTGTCAGGCCCTCGCGCCGCACGGCCCGCGCGTTGCGGGTGATCTTGCCCGAGCGACGCTGGACGTAGGGGCCAGGTTTGGTGGCTTTCCATTTCAGTGGGCTGGGTAGAATGGCCGCCAGACGCGCGGACTGGGCCACTGTCAGGGAGTTCGCCGGGACCCGGAAATTCTTGCGGGCGGCGGCTTCGGCGCCATAGACGCCGGGGCCCCATTCGATGGAGTTCAGATAGACTTCCATAATCCGTCGCTTGCCCCAGCCCACCTCGATCAGGGCCGTGAACCAGGTCTCCAGACCCTTGCGGACCCAGTCGCGACCAGGCCACAGGAACACGTTCTTGGCGGTCTGCTGGCTGATGGTGGAGCCGCCGCGCAGCTTCTTGCCGGCCTCGTTGGCGACCATGGCCTTCTGGATGGCCTCGACATCAAAGCCCATGTGCTCGCAGAACCGGGCGTCCTCGGCGGCGAT
>JANORH010000579.1:0-4442 GCA_031415215.1 Alphaproteobacteria bacterium
CGGGTAACTTATTATGATCCCCGCCGGTTCGGCTACATGTCGCTGATCGACACGGCGACCCTGGAGCAACACCCCTGGTTCGCGGGTCTGGGGCCGGAGCCGCTGTCCGACGCCTTCAACACTGCGCATCTGAAGGCGGCATTCGCAGGGCGCAAACAGGGGCCCAAGACGCTGTTGCTGGACCAGCGGACCGTCGCGGGGCTCGGCAATATCTATGTCTGTGAGGCATTGAACCGGGCCCGGATTTCGCCATTCAAGGCGGCGGGCAAGGTCTCGTTGGCGCGGCTGGCGGTCCTGGTTCCGGCGATCAAGGCCATTCTTACCGAGGCCATCGCCGCCGGAGGCTCGACGTTGCGCGACTTTGCCCAGACGGATGGCGCGCTGGGATACTTCCAACACAGCTTCCGGACCTATGATCGCGAGGGTCAAACCTGCCGCAATGACGGGTGCAATGGCATGATCAGTCGTGAGATGCAGGCCGGGCGCTCTACTTTCTTCTGTTCCGCGTGTCAGGCATGAGGGCGCGGCTTGCAGGCCTGGCCGCCGCGCTGGCGTTCGTGACGCCGGTGTTGGCGGAGCCGAAGGTCTGGATCGTGCGTGATGCTGATTCAGAGATGTTGCTGTTCGGCTCCGTTCACGTCCTGCCGCCCGGACTGGCGTGGCGCCCCGCCGCACTCGATATGGCGTTGCTGGAGGCAGAGGACCTTTGGTTCGAGTTGCCGGTTGACGCTGCCTCAGAGCGGGAGGTCGCGCGCCTGGCGCTGGTCACCGGAACCCTGCCGCCGGGCCAATCCTTGTTTGCCATGTTACCACCCGATGATGCGACCCGACTGTTGCGGATTGCCGGGACCTATGGTGTCGACCGGGCAAGCCTTGACCGGCTGAGGCCGTGGCTGGCCGAGGTGGCCCTGGCCGCAGCCCTCTATCGGCGGATCGGCGCCGTCTCCGACCATGGGGTGGAAGCCACGATCAGCGCCACAGCACCCCCCTCGGCCCGTCGCAAGTCGTTGGAAACCCCGGCGGACCAGATCGCGCTTTTCAATGCAGCATCCGTTCCGGATCAGATCGTGGCACTGCGCGGTTCCATGGACGAGATCGACGCCGATCCAGATGCCTTTGCGACCCTGATCGCGGCGTGGATGGCGGGTGACGTTGCAACGCTTGAGCGCCAGACCCAGTCACTGCGCAGTCTATCTCCGGCGCTGTTCCAGCGCCTGATCGTGCAGCGCAACGCGGCCTGGACCACAACCCTGAACACCCGCCTCAAGGGCAAGGGCCGCACGGTCATAGTGGTCGGTGCAGGCCATCTGGTGGGCGAGGATGGTGTCCCCGCACGCCTCAGAGCCCTTGGCTATTCGGTCACGGGGCCTTAATCCGGCGAGAGGCCGCGAACGGAGCACCCATGAGCTACGAAACCCTGATCGTCGAGACCCCCAGCGCGGGCGTGACCCTGATCCGCCTGAACCGGCCGGAGGCGCTGAATGCGCTGAATGCCCAGCTGCTCGGTGAACTCGCCACCTGTCTGGACGTCGCTGCGGCGGACGACGTGGTCCGCTGCGTGGTGTTGACCGGGTCCGAACGCGCCTTTGCTGCCGGCGCAGACATCAAGGAAATGTCGGACAAGAGCTACGCCCAGATGTTTGCGACCGACATGTTCGGGCCGGTCGGTCGCCGGATCGAACAGTTCCGCAAGCCGATCATAGCTGCGGTTTCAGGGTTCGCGTTGGGTGGCGGCTGCGAACTGGCCATGCTCTGTGACTTCATCATCGCCGCCGAAACGGCCCGGTTCGGCCAGCCCGAGATCAATCTTGGCGTCATGCCGGGCATCGGCGGCACGCAGCGCCTGCCCCGCGCGGTCGGCAAGTCCAAGGCCATGGACATGATCCTGACCGCCCGGATGATGGACGCCGCCGAGGCTGAGCGCGCAGGCCTCGTCTCCCGCGTCGTGCCGGCCGACAAGTTGATGGAGGAAGCCTTGGCGGCAGCCGCCAAGATCGCCGGCCAGTCCCCGCTGGCGGTGATGATGAACAAGGAACTTGTGAACGCCGCCTTTGAGACCACACTGGCCACCGGTGTCGGTATGGAGCGGCGTCTGTTCCACTCTCTGTTCGCCTTTGAAGACCAGAAAGAGGGCATGGGTGCCTTCATCGACAAGCGTAAGCCGACCTTCAAAGGGAAATGACCCTCCAGGACCATTGACCGCAGGGGTCCCTTTCAGTATATCCGCGCCTCCATTTTCGCCTGCCGGCTCACCGGCGGGTGCTACCCGTTTTGAGAGCAGTCCCGAATGGCCAATACGCCCGGCTCCAAAAAGGCGGTCCGCAAGATCGCCCGCCGCACCGAAGTCAACACCGCGCGCCGCTCGCGCGTTCGCACGTTCCTTCGCAAGTTTGACGAAGCCGTAACTGCCGGTGACGCCACCGTCGCCAAGGATGCCTTCGTGAAGGCCCAGTCCGAGTTGATGCGCGCCGTCACCAAGGGCGTGGTCCACAAGAACACGGGTTCACGCAAGGTTTCGCGCCTGGCCGCCCAGCTGAAAAAGATGTCGGCGGCCTGAGCCGCGACAGGTGGGGTTATCCCTTCTTGATCGCTAGGAATTCATTCAGCAGCGTCCTTCGGGGCGCTGCTTTATTTTGGGCTGTCGGTCGTCTTTGCTGCGACATTTTTGACGGCGTCCAGGCGACTTTTCGGCGCGAGAAATTCGCTTTCCCTTGGCGCGAAAAGGGTCCCCGTCATGTCAACGAAAATATCGCTCGACCTCGCGAAGAATCACCGTTGACCGCTTCCGGTCCGCGACTAGTGTCGGTCCCTCAACAGGCGTCTTTGACCTGATCCCGGTCGCAACCGGGACACCGGCGGAGCTTATGCATCCGCCGCCAGAGAACCTGTGTTTGTAGAAGATTTTGTTTGCAGAAGACGTTGTTGGTTGAGGGGTTCGGGACCTCGGCTTGTCGACCATTGGCGCGATAGGATTGTGACGAATGACGAGCGGGGGGGCTGCGGGAGCCATGGCAGGCGCACCGGCAATGGCCGTGTGGGGTAAGACTTGCCTGGTTCTCAAGCGTGAGCTTGGGGATGCGACGTTCGGGTCGTGGCTGGGCCAGGCTGCACTGCGCGAGTCCGGCGACGAAGTGTGTGTCGTGGCCGCGACGGGGGTTGCGCGCGACTGGATCCGGAACAACGCATGGCGCCGCATTGGCGAGCTCTGGGCGCAGAATGACCCAATGGGTCGCCGACTGGATCTGAAATCCCGACTGGACGTTGACAGCCGGCCTACGCTCTCCAATCCGGTGGTTGACGCCGCGCCGCGAGCCACAGAGGTTTTCGAGGTTAACTTGGAGGCGCCCGCGCCGGTCGCCGCCCGTCAGGGCCGTTTGCAGGGTCTGCAGGAGCGGTACTCCTTTGACAGCTTCGTATCCGGGCCCGCCAATGAATTCGCCTTTGCGGTCGCGCGTCGCGTCGCGTCGTGGGCCGACGGTCACTTTAATCCCGTGGTCCTGCACGGCCCATATGGTTTCGGCAAGACCCACCTGTTGAACGCAATGGCTTGGGAAGCCATGCGCACCCAGCCGGACAAGCGGGTGGTCTATCTCTCTGCCGAGCGTTTCACCTCGACATTCGTCAAGGCCCTTCAGGACAAGCAGACCCAGGCGTTCAAGGAAGACCTGCGCAACGCCGACCTGCTGCTGATCGACGACGTCCATTTTGTGGCCGGCAAGACCCAGACCCAGGAAGAGTTGTTCCACACCCTGATCGCCCTGGTCGAGGATGGCCGGCGCGTGGTTTTGACCGCTGATCGATCCCCCAACGAACTCTCCGAGATGGAACCCCGGCTTCGGTCTCACTTGCAGGCCGGACTGGTCTGCGGCATCGAGCCGGCCGACCGGACCCTTCGCCTGGGCATCCTGGAACGCAAACTCCAGACCCTGGCCCAGCAAGGCGGCTTCCATCCCGCCGCCCGGACCGAGGTGCTGCAGTTCCTGGCTGACCGGTTCACCGACAGCGTCCGTGAGCTGGAAGGCGCGCTAAACACCCTTGTGGCGCGCGTGGGCGGCGATATCGCCCGACTGACCCTGGACGAGTCTCAGGCCATCTTGCGGCCCCACCTGTCGGTCAGCGAGCGCAAGGTCACCGTCGATACGATCCAGAAGACCGTCGCCGAGCACTATGCCTTGAAACAGTCTGACCTGATCTCGGAGCGTCGTGCCCGCGCCATCGCCCGACCCCGTCAGGTGGCGATGTGGCTGGCCAAGCAGATCACCACCCGGTCGCTACCCGATATCGGGCGCCGGTTTGGCGGGCGTGATCACACGACGGTCCTGCACGCCGTGCGCCGCATCGAGGCGCTGAAGGCAGACGATCCGGTCCTGGCCCGCGACGTCGACCTTCTGCTGCGCAAGCTGCGCGGCTGAAGGGACTTGGCCACCAGGTTCTGATAGAAT
>JANORH010000580.1:0-12312 GCA_031415215.1 Alphaproteobacteria bacterium
AATCGTGGACCTCGGCTGCGTCGGCCGCTTTTGGCATGATCCGACGTCCGACAGCGACGACTGTATCGGCTGCGACCACAAAGGTGCCGGGATGCCGCGCCGCCACTTCCAGCGCCTTGGCGACGGCCAGCCGCAGCGCCAGACGGCGGGGTGTTTCGTCCGGGAGAGCGGTTTCGTCGAGTTCAGCCGCATCGACCGCGTCAGGCACGATTCCAATTTGTTTCAGGAGGTCCAGACGGCGGGGACTGGCCGAGGCCAGGACGAGGCGCTTTGGTGCAGTCAATTCAGCGCCTCAAATGAACTAGGGGATGCAAAAGCTGATGCGGCCCTTGGTCAGGTCATAGGGTTTGACCTCAACCAGAACCTTGTCACCAACTGTCGGCGTCGGCACAGGGCCATGCACGTTTTCGGCAAGAACCGCCACGATTTCGCGATCATTGTCCAGTTTCACCCGGTACATCGCGTTCGGTAGCGCCTCGCTGACGACACCCGGAAGTTCCAGCAGCTCTTCCTTGGCCATCCGAGACCCCGTTCCAATCGTGCGGCCGGCCCGAGTTTCGACTGCAGCGATGCTCGAACATAGCCCGGTGAGTGATGCCAGGTCGATGGCGAACCCGCTCATTGGCGACCAAAGCGTTGGGCGATCTTGGCGGCCAGGCTATCGCGAACCTGGCGATAGGCCTCCAGCCGGTGCTCCCTTGAGCCCTCAGACAGGGTCGGATCATGCGTCGGCCAATACTCGATGTCCGCCGCGCGACCCCGTGCCAGTTCGACGGCTCGGTGATGAGCTTCAGGGGTCAGGGAGACCACAAGGTCGAACGAGTCATCCTCCAGGTCATCGAACACCTTGCAACGATGCCGCGTCAGGTCGACCCCGATCTCGTTCATGACTTCTGCAACGAGGGGATCGACTTCCATATCATCTTCGTCAGCGTCAAATTTCGCGCGGCGCAGACCGCAACTGTCGACAAAAATGCTCACCCCGCCGAACCGCTTCAAAAGCGCCTCGGCCATCGGTGAGCGGACCTGATTGAAATTGCAGCAAAAGAGGACGGCGTCCGGCAGCCGCGTCTTCGCTGGATCATCCGACATTCGCCGTCAGCCCCGCCAGTGAAGAGCGCAAATCAGCGTGAACAGTCGCCGCGCAGTATCAAGATCTGTTTCGATCTTGCCCTTCAGCCGCGTCTGGAGCAGTTCGGAGGCTTCATTGTGCAACCCGCGCCGCCCCATATCCAGCGCCTCGATCTGCGCCGGCGTCGCGTTTCGAATCGCCTGATAGTAGCTGTCGCAGATCATGAAATAGTCTTTGATCAACGGCCGGAACGGCGACAGCGACAGGATATGCCGTCGTTCGTATGACGGCCCGCGAACATCCAGAACCAGACGGTTCTCCAGCAGACCCATTTTCAGATCGTAGGGCCCCGCCGCAGCGCCCTCAGGAAAGAAGTAATTCTCCTCAATGAGGTCAAAGATCGCGATCTGGCGTTCCTGCTCCTGGTCGCGCGAAACCGCCGCGAGCGACTCTTCGTCCAGCTCGACGGATTGAAGACGATGAAGGGTGCGCGCGTCTTGGGCCATGGCGTTCAGCGATCAGCTTTATTGCAATACGGGGGCGTTCGTCATCCCCGCTGCATAAAGGCAAAGCGATACAGACAAAAAATCGCCCGGCGTACGGGACGCCGGGCGACTTCATTATCTAGCGCGATCAGCGCTGGCCGGCGTACCGGTTGTTGATCGGACTGACAAAGTCACGCCTCACATAACCGACGCCTGTGCCGTTCTGGCCAACCAGGATCCAGTCACTGCCCCGGACTTCAGCCATGGCCTGGAACCGTTCACCGGATCCCAGACGTCCAACCCGCGCGGAGTTGGTGGTCGGTGCCGCCCGCAGGTTCACCGTCCGCTCGGCAACAAATGGCTGACCGATTCTGTTGTATCGGGCAGATCGGACATCAGACGCCAGCCGATACCCGTTGCGGGAGTAGGTTCCGCTCCGGTCGCCATCGTACCTCGCCTGTTTGCCTTTCTGGGCCTCGCAGCCGATTGCCGAGCCCGCAGCAGCGCCCAGGGCGACGCCAGCGACCGTCTCGCCCGTCGCGTTGCGACCGCCGATCTTGTTGCCGATCAGACCGCCGAGCACGGCGCCAACGACGGCACCGCCTTCCTGCTTGCCGCCCGGGGCCGAGCAACCGGTTACGCCTGCAAAGGCGCTGGTCGCGCTACCCAGCGCAAGAACGCAGGCCAGGGCCGTGGTCGCCGCAATCGTCGATTTCGATATAAAAGTTCGCATTGTGGTTCTCCGTCAGAAACATTTCCCCGATGACCTCAGACTGGACCCGCCAGCCTGAATACCCCCCGAGCTTCTTTGACAGGAACCGTTCAGCTGGCTTTTGGTTGCCCCAACCGGATGGCGGCTGACCGGGCGTGGGCCGGAAGCCCCTCAGCCTCGGCCAGAACGATGGTGGCATCAGCCAGTCTGGCGAACGACTCGGCGTCGCATTTGACGATCGAGGTGCGCTTCAGAAAATCGTAAAGCGACAGCCCGGACGAGTACCGCGCCGCCCGGCTGGTGGGCAAAACGTGGTTCGAACCCGCCACATAATCGCCCACCGCCTCCGGTGCAAAACGACCCAGGAAAATGGCTCCGGCGTGGCGTACCCGATCCGAGAGCCGCTCGGGATCGTCAACGGCAAATTCTACGTGCTCCGGAGCGATCATGTCGACGAGCGCCGGGGCCTCGTCCAGCGGCGCGATCACCACCGCCCCGTGGTTGCGCCAGGACGCCCGGGCGGAGTCTGCCGTTGAAAGGTTACCCAGCTGAACCTCCAGCGCGGCCTCGACCTTGGCAGCGAACGCGGCATCGTCGGTGATCAGGATCGATTGCGCCGCCGGATCATGTTCTGCCTGCGACAACAGGTCTGCGGCGATCCATTCAGGATCATTCAGGCCATCGGCGACCACCACGATCTCCGAGGGCCCCGCCAGCGCATCGATGCCCACCACGCCGTACACCCTGCGCTTCGCCGCCGTGACGAACGCGTTTCCGGGCCCGACAATCTTGTCCACCGGCTTGATAGGGCCGGCACCATAGGCCAGCGCGGCTATGGCCTGAGCCCCGCCAACCCGCCAGATCTCGGTCACACCGGCAGCCTGCGCAGCGGCCAGCACAGCTGGTTTAAGCTGGCCGGGCGGAGTCACCATCGCGATCCGCCCGACCCCCGCGGCAGCGGCGGGAACAGCATTCATCAACACAGTGGAAGGATAGGCTGCACGACCGCCTGGGACATAGATTCCCACCGACTCCAGCGGGGTCCAGCGCCAGCCCAGCTCAACGCCTGCCGCGTCCACAAACCACTGATCAGCCGGTCGCTGGCGTTCGTGATAACTGCGGATCCGCGCCGCTGCGAACGCAATGGCCTCACGAACATCGGTCGGACAAGCGGCCGCACCGGCAGCAATCTCGTCAGCGGTGACCCGCATGGTATCTTCGGTCAGTTCGACTCTGTCGAACTCGCGGGCATAGCGCAACAGCGCCGCCACGCCCTCGGCCCGCACCGCCGCCAGGATCGTAGCGACCAGGGCATCGACGTCTTCAGGCGTCTCCCGACGCTCACCGATGAAAGCTGTGAAAGCTGCCGTGAACCCGGCATCAGAAAAATCAAAGCGACGCATCGGCGCTCTTTAGCGGCCCGCACCGACTTAGGCTATCGGCTCAGGCGTCGTGCGTCGGCGTCCTCGGCGTCGGCCAGGGCTGGGACACATCGGCGAGGATGGCATCGATGCACTCGATGCGAACCCGAATGTCGCCGCCGCCGGCAAAACTCAGCGTCAGAACACCTTCGGGCGGCTCACCGGCCTCAAACCCGATGGCCAGGAGTTCAATGACCGCCTCGCGGGCCTCGCGTCGGATATTCCGGGTCTGGATTTCCAGCACCCCGCCGATCTGCAGCGCCGAACGCACCCGTTGCCGCGTGCCGGATTCCCAGCGAAAGCGATTGAACAGAATGGTCAGCCGCCGAGTCCGCCCCTCAAGGGTGATATCGCCCACCTGAGCCACCGCGTCCTGTAACGCGGCAGAGATGATCGACAGGTCCGCCGCGTCCTGCGCCAGCAACTTCAGCGATGATGTCGCGGGCAAAATTATTCGACCTCTGCTGAAGCGTCTTCGCTCGTCAAACGGCGGATCTGGGCCCCACAGGCACCAAGTTTTTCCTCAAGTCGCTCGAACCCGCGATCAAGATGATAGACCCGGTTGACCATCGTCTCGCCGCGCGCCGCCAGACCCGCGATCACCAGGCTGACGGAAGCCCGCAGGTCCGTCGCCATCACCTGTGCGCCGGTCAGGAACTCGACGCCCCGCACTCTGGCCATGTCGCCCTGCACCGTAATGTCCGCACCCAGGCGGCCCAGTTCCGGCACGTGCATGAAGCGGTTCTCGAATATGGTCTCGCGCACAACGCTCTCGCCATCCGCCAAAGTCATCAGCGCCATGAACGGAGCCTGAAGGTCGGTGGCGAATTCTGGATAGGGACCGGTCTCGATCTCGACCGCCCGCAGTCGTCCGCCGTCGCGCTTGATGGTCAATCCATCTTCCTGCGGGGTAACCTCCACCCCGGCCTCGACCATCTTGTCGATAAGGGGTTGGATGAAATCGCTACGCGTGCGGGTCAGCCGAACCTCTCCGCCTGCCATCGCCGCAGCCACCGCGAACGTGCCCGTTTCGATGCGGTCAGGGATTACCGAGTGGGACGCGCCGTGTAGTCGGCTGACTCCCGTGATATGGATCGTGCGCCCACCGGCTCCCGACACCTTGGCTCCCATGGCGTTCAGGCAGTCGGCCAAATCCGCCAGCTCCGGCTCGGCGGCAGCATTTTCCAGCACCGTGTCACCGTCGGCCAGCACGGCCGCCAGTATGGCGTGCTCGGTTGCCCCCACCGAATTGATCGGGAAACGGATCACCGCACCTTTCAGGCCTCGGGGTGCCTGCGCATAGACGTACCCTTCGTGCATGTCGATTTTGGCGCCCAACGCCTCCAGCGCCATCAGGTGCAGGTCCACCGGGCGCGCACCAATGGTGCAGCCGCCCGGCAACGAGACTTTCGCCTGCCCGGTCCGGGCCAGCAGTGGGCCAAGCACGGTGAACGAAGCCCGCATCTGACGGACCAGGTCATAGGGTGCAAATCCGCTGACGATCTCCCGCGTCGTCAGCAGGGTCTCGGCACCGTCCGACCCGACGCTTTCCGACACCTCAGTCCCCAGGCGCTGCAACAGCTTGCCCAGAAAACGGGTATCCGCCAGCCGGGGCATGTTGGTCAACCGCAAGGGCTCATCGGTGAGCAGGCTTGCCGCCATCAGCTTGATGGCCGAGTTCTTGGCGCCGCTGATCGGGATTTCGCCCTTCAGCCGCGCGCCGCCGGTAATGGCGATGCGATCCAATCGATACCCTTCGAAGTATGGTCAGGCCGCGTTCCGACGCAGCACCAGAAGCCGGGTATCTAGCCTGCCCGTCCCGGGCTCGCCAAGCGGTCAATCAGCAGGGTCATTCCGGGAGTTTTGCGCGGGCGGCGCGGCTACCGCTGACTTTCGTCGCCGCAGGTTGGCTCGGAGCGCATGCGCGAGCTTGGCTTCGCGTGACGCCGCCGCCGCTTTACGGTCGCTCTCGGGATCGGCCATGCCCTGACCTGCGACGCAACCACCCTGGCGTCAAGCGACCCAAGGGCGAATTAGCGCTTCACGCCGCGGCCCGCGACCGCTATAGGCCCCGCCTTCGCCGCGGTAGCTCAGTGGTAGAGCGCATCCTTGGTAAGGCTGAGGTCCAGGGTTCGAATCCCTGCCGTGGCACCATTTCAAGGGGGCCTGGACAACGGTCCAGGCCCCCTTGTCTCATTCAGGTCCAGGCGACGCGCCACATCGACCCGCCGCAGACGGCTGAGTCCGGTATTTGATATTTTTACCCGGACAATATTGATTGATCTGGCCCCGTGCCGCATATGGCTTGGTCAGGAGCCATCATGTCCGTCACCGAATCCTTCACAGCCTTCTTCGGCCAGCGCCAGATTGCCACAGGCCAACTGCTGCAAGTCGCGAAGGCGGCCATCACGGAGGCGACGCCTGGCGATGCCCCGATCCTGATCCTTGACGACGTGACAGGCAACCCGGTCGAGCTTGATCTGCGCCACAGCGCCGAACGGGCGGTGGCCGGGTACCAGGCGCGATTGTCCCCACCGGAACCGACCACGGCGCAGCCGGGTCGAGGTCGCCCGAAACTCGGTGTCATCGCCCGTGAGGTGACCTTGCTGCCGCGTCACTGGGACTGGCTGGCGGGACAGCCCGGCGGCGCATCGGCGGCGTTGCGCCGGCTCGTCGAAGACGCCCGCAGATCCAGCGCTGGCCCGGATCGTATCCGGGACGGCCAACTTGGCCTCTACCGCGCCATGTCCGTGCTCGCAGGCGACCTGCCCGCCTTTGAAGAGGCCACGCGTGCCCTGTTCGCGAATGACGCCGAACGACTGACGACCATCTTCGAGGATTGGCCCACAGACATCGCTGGTTACCTGCTGCGCCTGCATCAGTCCTACTTCGCCTGAGGCGCCACCCGGCTCTTGCAGTCGATGTTGAACGTAAAGCTGCCCCCGAGACCCAGACTGCCCTGATAGTGTCGGTCACACCCTTCCATGTGTTCGCCGATGGCCCGTAGCGCGTCGGCCTGCCCGGCCGCAGCCGATGGGCTGGCCAACGCAGACAACGAAGCACAGCCGGCCAGCAACAGCGGTGCGGCACAAACGACAAGACGCATCATTAGAATTCTCCTGATTTGTGAGGGCCCGACTGTGGACCGTAGGGCGGCGAGTGGCGCAAAGAGTTTGGGCTGATCGCTCCCACCACCAAAGACCGGGCGGCCAGCGGCTTTTCACGTTCCAGCCGCTCAAAATGTTGAGCGTTGTCGCTCCAGAGCTGGGCCAGCGCCCAGGCCAGCAGCGCGGCCACAACGCCCCAGGCCCGGCTCTTCAACCCCTCGACAGCTTGCAGCGTCGAACTCACCGTCGACTTGATCTCGGCGAGCCGTTCCTCGCATCTCGCCTCATGGTCTCCCAGCCGTTGTTCCAGGGTCGCCAGCCGCTCGGTTGATGTTGTACGGGTCATGGTACGGACACCGAACCACTGGCGGTTACCGTGGTGCCCTTGGTCTTGCTGGTGCCGCTTTCTGCGCTGGTCCCCTGTTCGGTCTGACCGGTGAACAGGCTGATCGGCAGTCCGCTCAGCATGGCGACGATCTGCTGGGCGTTGGTCACGGGTGCTGCGCGTTGTTCCTGGTCAATGCCGCGAAGCGCGTTGCCCAATGCGGCCTGGGTCGAAGCATCACTTCGCAGGTCGGCCTTCTGAGCCCTCAGGTCTCCCTGAGCCTGAAAACCGAACCCCACCTTCTGGGCCTGATCCTGCAGGCGCATCTGGCCGTTGGCGATCCTGGCCTGGGTGGCACGTTCGGCGTCGCCGGAGGCCGCACCCAACGCCGTTTCAAAGCCCCGGGATCGCAGCCCCGACAGCAGCGAACCTCTGGCGCGGGCCAGCTCGCCGGCCGTGCCGCTCACCGTCAAGGCGGCACCAGAACCCCCGAACGCACCCGACCCCGCCAGATCCAGCGCCTGCTGGGCACGAATCTGGCCGCTCTGGGCGTCAAAATCCGCCGCCGAGGTGTCGACCACGTCTTTCAGGTAAGGGTTCAGGTATTGATCGACGTAGTTATAGGCCTTGCCGCCGGACGCAAACGGCGTGTCAGCGTCCATGTAGGGCTTGAGCCACGACGTATCGCCGCCGGGAGCTCCGCTCAGTCCTCCCGCCGTCTTCGCAGCCTGCTCGATCAGCGCATTGGCGGGCGCGACTTGCGCGTTCGGGTCCAGATCGAACAGGCTGTCGATCCGGCCCGCCCCCTTCTGGACGAGGTTGTTGGCCCAATCCGGTGCGACCGGCGTCGTCGTGTTGCTGAACGATTTACTGCCTGTGGTGGTCGTCTTGCTCTTGCTGGCTTCCACGCCAAGGTTGATCCCGAATGGCATGATCATTCCTTCTCTCTGCTGAAGTGTTCGCGTCAGAGTTTTCCGCCGAATGCGGCGTCGAATGTGGGCTTGCCGATGCGACAGGAGGTGGGGGCGCTCTCGCCGGCGAACCGCAGCCGGAACAGTCGCGCCGACACCAGCAGATCCGCCTTCGGGTCACCGGGTGCCATGGACGCGACCGCCGTAGTCGCGTCCGCATCCTGAGGATGAAACCGCCCGGCCACCGACACGGTCACCGGGCCCACCTGGTCTCTGAAATCCGGCCACAGCCCTCGCACCAGCATCGTGGCCTCCGGGTCGAGATAGTTGTCCGCGCTCTCGATGAACCAGCTGAAACTTCCCCCGTCCGCCGACCGACCCTTCTCGTGTAGAAAAACTGATCCGTCGTAGGTCACGCCGATCGGATGGACAGATGGCCCGGCGTCCACGAACGTCGTGCGCGCCATCTGCCCGCGATGCCACGCGCCGACGTCCTGTCCGCTCAGCGCCAACGCCAGGTAGCGGCTGTTCTCATAGCCATCGCGCCGGTCGGGATAGTCGAACCGGACTTCGGAAAATTCGGCGTTTGACGAGGCCACAACCTTGTCACCCTGGCTGGCGGCCAGTTCCTCGGCAAAGTCGCGCCGGATCGGGCACGCTATAGGCTCAGGCTGGCCGCCCAGGGCATAGCGATAGAACTGTCGGTCTGGACTGACCCAGAACGCCACTTGCCCGACGACCACCACGGCATTGGGTCCCAGCAGGCCGCAATTGCGTCCCACGCGGTCGAACCGCCACGGCTGGTTCAGCGCCCCGACAAAGGTCCCGAGGAACAGGGCGTCGCCGGTCCAGACCAGCAATCCTGGCCCACACATCCGACCCGCCACAATCCGACCGCCGCCCGTCAGGATGTATTCCCGCGCCGTCGATCCGCTGGCACTCGTGCTCCACTGGGTGTTGTTGCGGACGGAGGAATGTCTCACGCACAACGGGTTGAAGGTCCCGGAGACCTCCTCGTTGCACCCCAGAGCAAACACCTGATACCCGCCGTTCAGCGGTGCGACCAACATGTGGGTCACGTTGGCTGGTGCATTGACCAGCGGCTGGGCACGCTGCGCCGTGTCGTTTGTCCAGACAAAGATCGTCTGGTTGCGCGGGCTCGCCAACAGCTGCTGGCCCCACGCCCCGAACGACCAGGTAAGCGGAAAATAGTCGGACACCGAGGGCAGGCCAAAACCGCCGACCCCAAACCCACCGGTGCCAAATCCCGCTGATCCGGCACCGTCGATCGCCCCCACCGTAAAGCTGGTGGTCGGCGTCACATCGAACAGTGCCCCGCCACGCCAAAGCTCCAGTTTCGAATGCGTTCCGAAGCCGATATTCAGGACGCCGACATTGTCCGTCCAGGGAAACACACACCGGCAAACCCCCGTCAGCCGATCCGTGAGCAAGCGCTCCCAGCCACCGATCACTTCCGGCTGGCCCAGGCGAAACCGCACATTGGACCCGTCCGCCCAGCGACCAGACGCTGCAAACGTCGTGTCGTCGCCGATCAGACCGGGCGGTAGTTCAAAAGGAATTTTCATCCATGTCCTCTTGGAATTTGAGTTTGAAGCGCGGCGTCCAGGCCTTCCGGCGCTTGTGTCCCGGTGCGTCCAGCTCGATTGATCGGCGCTCGCATCCAGTCGCCGCACAGGGGGGTCGTGACCGGGACCTCCACCGCCGTCATTCGCGCTTACGCTGACGGCTACGACATGGCGAAACCGGCCCTGACGTGTCGCCAGGCTGCTGGGCACGGCTTCCTTCGCGCCGCCGTGCACGCGCGCTTGCGCACTGGCGTCAGCGCCTATTCCTTGTGCGGGGTCACCCACACGACGGCCAACCAGGCCACCATGGACGAGATCTCCGGCCCGCTACGCGAGCCGGTCATGCCGTGGGATGCCCTGGGCTGCACCTCCACGGCGGTTGTCGAAACGATCCGTCGTATCCACGAGGCCGAGACCGTCTATCTGCGCCAGAGGCACGGCGACGCCGCGCGCGTCGGGGAACCACAGCTGCCGGTGATCCCGCGCGGCGTCCATTGCGCCGACTTTGAGTTCTCGGACGCCCGGCGCGTTAGGGGTCGCAAAGCCCTGGACATCGAGCCTGATGAGGTCGCCGACCTGTTCGTCGGACGGCTCGTCACCATGCCAAGGTTTCCCCACGCCATTTACCGAGGCCTCCAGCTGGCCGCCGAACGGAATGGCTATCGCGACACGGTGCGTGACGGCGTCGACGGCTTCCGTATTTATTCCGACCTGAACGCCCGTCGCCGGGCTGCCAGCACGGAATCCGCCTCGCAAAACCGCCTGTCGAGTGCGTCGAAATCCCTCTCCACGAACCTCGACCCGTTCGAGGTGTTTGGCCACTACCCGACCCAGCAGATCACCGCTGCGACGCCGGTCATCCTGGCGCGAGGCACCGATCACGCGCAACTGACCGCCTGCCTTACCTACCCCTCTCCAGCGGCACCCTAGATGTTTGGTCCCGGGGTTTGATGGATCGGGTTGAAGTTGAATCTTTCCGGCTCTTTTGTCCACATTTTGCAGATGAACTCGTAGGGAGTGAGGCCCTTCAGGGTCTTCAGGCGCCGACCATAGTTGTAGGCGTCGATGAACACGGTGAGGTGAGCCTCGAGCTGCTTGTGGCTGTCGTAGTGGTAGCGTTTGACGGTGGCTTCCTTGATGGTCCGGTTCATTCGTTCGACTTGGCCATTGGTCCAGGGATGCTTCACTTTGGTAAGCCGGTGCTCGATGCCGTTCTCACGACAGCGCATGTCGAACATGTGCGTCATGTAGCGAGCGGTCGGGCCGTCGGCGTAGCGCGGCGGGAAGGTGAACTGGATGCCGTTGTCCGTCAGGACGGTGTGGATCTTGTAGGGGATCGCCTCGATTACCCGTTCCAGGAACGCGGACGCCGAAGTCCGTCCGGTCTTCTTGACCAGCTGCACGACGGTGAATTTGCTTGTGCGATCAATGGCGACATAAAGGTAGAGCTTGCCTTCGGCGGTCTGGACCTCGGCGATATCGATGTGGAGATAGCCGATCGGATAGGCCTTGAACTGTTTCCTGGCGGGCTTGTCGCCCTCGACCTCCGGCAGTCGCGAGATGCCGTGACGCGCCAGGCAGCGATGCAGTGACGACCGTGTCAGATGCAGGATCGTCGGTTGCAGTGCATAGAGGCAATCGTCCAGCGGCAGCAGTTTATGCCGGCGAAAGGCGACGATGATCGCCTCATCCTCCACCGACAGCACCGTCGATCGTGGCGCCCTGGGGCCCGTCGGAAGATCGCTCACCGACGTCCGGCCTTTCCACTTCGCAACCGTCTTCTGGTTGATCCCGTGCCGCCCGGCCAGCACCCTCAGGCTCTCTTGACTATGCTGTATCGCTCGACGGACTGCCGCAGTCGTGCGGGCGCTTCCGTGGAGTATCTGGCCCATAGTGCTTCCTTCCATCCGACGGAAAAGATTGCACCATCAAAGCCCGGGACCAAACACTTTAGAGTTTCATGTGGACTTGGTGAACTATTATTTCACCCGGACCACCAGCGAATGCGCCTGCCCTTCCGCCTGCGCCGGGGGATTGGCTGGTGGTACTCGTGGCCTCCGCGCCTCGGTAGCCATCCCACCCAGGTGCCCCACCGCCTGCAAGCGCCATCGATGGTCCCCCGTTGTTACCAAGACCCGCGATAGTGCCGAGCGAACCATTGAACAGGCGATCCAGGCCGTTGCTCGAAGATGCAACGCCGGCGGGGTTGGGCGTGAACCCCTCGCCACCCCCGCCGGCAATCAAGATGTCATTAGCGCCAAGTGTAATGCTCGAAGCCCCGCCATCAGAGTTGAATGGGGTCGGCAATGCCACGCTCAGCAAGACGATTTGGCCCTTTGTGAGGCAGCGCTCACCAATTACCAGTGAGCCACTTGCACCACCTACGTTGGCACCACCGGAGCCACCGCCGCCGCCAGCGCCTCGCAAAATAAGGCGGTACTTTCCCGACCTCGGGACGATGAATGCATGAACGCCGGACGGGTAGATGTTGATGACCGGATCGCCCCCACGCCGCCGCCCATCCATCCCCTGCCCCACCAAACCCCGAAGTTGCTGCCCCGCCATCAGTAATCCGCCCATTCAGCGTTGAACGTGATCGCCTTGGTCACGCGTACGGCGGCATAGATCCGCTCGTTCGGGGCCAGGATCAGGGGGTTGTCGTCGGAATACCCGAAGTCTGTCGTCGGCACCTC
>JANORH010000581.1:0-9216 GCA_031415215.1 Alphaproteobacteria bacterium
ATCGGCGACCGCCTCAGGATAGTCGTTGCCCTGATAGTGCGCGTAAGCCTGCATCAGGATCGACCGCCTGGACCACTCCAAATAGGGGTGCTGGCGCTCGACCTCCTGGAAATAGCCGACGGCCTGGCTCCACTGGCGGCGATCCAGCCGGTCAGCGCCGGTGGCATACAGCAGCTCAACCGGCCTTTCTTCATAGGCCAGGCGCGGCTTCTTCTTGTTGCCGGCACAGGCCGAAAGCGCCAGCGCGCACATCACGGCGATGCCCGCCACCTTGGTCGTATTGCGTAAGAAAGACACCATCACCTCAAGTCCGACCTGCGCCCCGGAACGCGGAGTCGCTATCTACACCACAGACTGTGGCGAGCAAACGGCGGGTGGTCGCGATCAGAGCGTCTGTTTCAGCCCCTCGACGTCCTGCGTATGTGTGGTGGCTGGCTTCGGCAGCCCGATCTGGTCGCTGACCATCTCGCTAAGCGACGGCAGGGTCGCCCGGTCTATGCGGTGGGTGTCACCCCAGAGGTCCGCCCGCATCAGCGCCTTGGGGCAGTGCAGATAAGCCTCGCGCACCTCGACCTTGAGCAAGGTCTTCGGGACCTTGCCGAACTCCACAAACCCGGTGGCCACAACATCGTCCACCAACACGACGGCCCGCCCGTTCACGCGGTAGATGTCGTCAACGCCCGGGATCATGAACATGAATCCAACCTCCCCCGCGCCCTCGGCGATGTTACGCAGGGTGTCGAGGCGATTATTGCCGGGACGATCCGGCATGATCAGACTCTTGCCGTCGTCCGCCACCCGCACGAAGCCCGGACCACCGCCTCTGGGCGATACATCAATGCCGCCGTCAGGCCCCGCTGAGGCGATCGCAGCGAAAGGGGAAAGTTCGATAAACCGCCGCCCGTGCGGATCGATATGATCCAGGCATTTGGCCACCGTGAACTTGTGCGGCGGATTGTAGAGCTGGTTCAGCTCCGTCGTGGTGTCGTCGACCATTGGATCCTCCAGCGGTCAATATACCCGCTATTGCGAGTCGCTCGCAAGAACGAATGATCAACCCGTGGCGCGCAGGTTCTCGACGAAGGTGCGCACCCGCCAGGCGTCAGGGCGCGCCAGCAGGGCGCGAACCACGGCGTTGTTCAGGCCATGGCCAGCCAACACACCTTCGAAGCGGCCCAGAAGCGGGCCACCCAGCACATAAAGATCACCGATGGCGTCCAGCGCCTTGTGACGCACAAATTCGTCGGGGCGGCGCAAACCTTCGGGGTTCAACACCTGGTCAGCGTCGATCACCACGCAATTGTCCATGGACCCGCCGCGCGCCAGGCCGATGGCACGCAAGGCCTCCACATCGCTGAGAAAGCCAAACGTCCGGCAATTGGCCAGTTCGTCGCGGAACGCTTGCTCGTCCATCACCAGGTCTACCGACTGGCGGCCGATGGCGGCGCTGTCGAAGGCGATCTCGAAGGCCATCTCGAACCGGTCCGCCGGCTTCAGCGTCGCGCGTTTGTCGCCGTCGATGACCTCGACCGTATCCAGGATTTCGATGAAGGCGCGTGCAGCGTCCTGCGCCCGCTTGCCGGCGCGATCCAGAACCCGGACGAACGGCTCTGACGAACCATCCATAATCGGCATCTCGGGCCCGTCGACATCAATGACAGCGTTGTCGATCCCGAGCATCGCCAGGGCCGCCATCAGATGCTCGATGGTGGCGACGGTGACGCCGGCGGCATTGCCAATCACGGTTCCAAGCTGGGTCTTGCAGACCGCCTCGCCGGTGGCCGGGACCCGGTTATCGCCATCCTTGATGTCCGTACGCACAAAGACAATCCCGGTGTCGGCCGCTGCGGGCCGGACGGTGACGCGGGTATATTCGCCTGTGTGGACGCCGACGCCTGCGAACAGGGCGGGCGAGCGGAGGGTGTGTTGGAATGCCTGCGCGGACAAGGTGGACCTTCCTGCATCGATACCCGGCACGAGGACCGGACCTATGCCCCTGACGCGCTGCTAAGCTGGTTGATGCACTGCAGCAAAGCACATCGTGTTTCGCAATGTTTCCGTTAAGATCCGGTTCATATCCCGGATCATTATCTATTTGTTTCTAAAAGATAATTTTGAATCCCAGCCTCGCACGCCGGCAATGTCGCTGCAGGCGCTATATCGCGGGATATAGGAGCGTGCCGACGAGGTTCCTCGCCCGGTCCTGGATACGCACCTGAACCGCACGCCCCAGTTTGGCCAAGGCGAGCGCGAGCCGACGTGCCTGTGCCTCAGCCCGCCCACCTGACCGGAAGATCAGCGGCTCGAGGCCAACGCAGGACACACTCCAGCCATCGGCCAGGGGCGAGACCCAGATGATGCGGTGGTCAGACATAGAAATCCTCCCGAAGCAGGCTCGGGGAGGACTCTAGCCGTGAAAAGGCTTCTGTGGCGTGGCGGTTTTGTGATGATTTCTAGTTCGCGAGACGGCGAAGGAAGGACGGGATCTCGAGGTCTTCGTTCTGATCCGCCGCTTCAGAGGGGTTGGTAGCCTCGACGGGCTGTGCGCCGCCGCGCGAGGGCGCAGGTGCCGTCCGGGCCGCCGGTGCCTGGGCAGCCGGAGCCGCCGGAGCTTCGTAACGCGGCCGGCCGCCGAAGATGCTCAGGAAACCGCCGCGCGGCCGGCGAGGCTCATAGGCCGGCTCGGCGAACAGCGGTTCGTCCAGAATGTCACGAGACTGCGACGGCGTTGGCTCGGCGGTTTGTGTCGTTGCCAGATCGACCGCAGATTCTACCGGCCCTGCATCTACCGTCAGGGGCACACTGAAGATGTCGGGCTGCTCTTCTTCACGGGCGTCCATAGCCAGTTCATGCTCGGTATCGGCAGCAGCCATCACTGGCTCAAGTTCCGGAACACGAGGTGTCACGGTGGCGCGCAACGGCTCGACGTTCAGCGAGCGGCGCTCGATCTTGGGCTCAATGGCGGCCATGGAGGCACCGTCCATGCCGGTGGCGACGACGGACACCCGGATCATCCCCTCCAGCGACGGGTCGAAGGCCGCGCCGAAGATGATGTTGGCTTCCGGATCGACCTGTTCGGAGATGGCGTTGGCCGCCTCGTCGACTTCCAGCAAGGTCATGTCGAGACCGCCGGTGACATTGACCAGCACGGCCTTCGCCCCCTTCAGCGACACCTCGTCCAGAAGCGGGTTCTGGATGGCATTCTGGGCGGCCATCAGGGCGCGGTCTTCGCCGGTCGCCTCGCCAGTGCCCATCATCGCCTTGCCCATCTCGGTCATCACGGTACGGACGTCAGCAAAGTCGAGGTTGATCAAGCCGGGTAGCACCATAAGGTCGGTGATCGAACGCACGCCCGAATGCAACACCTAGTCGGCCATGCCGAAGGCCTCGGCAAAGGTGGTCCGCTCATTGGCCACCCGGAACAGGTTCTGGTTCGGAATGACGATCAGTGTATCGACGTAGCGCTGTAGTTCGGCGATGCCGGCGTCGGCCAGGCGCATCCGGTGGCGACCCTCGAAGTGGAAGGGCTTGGTGACAACACCGACAGTCAAAATGCCGCGCTCGCGGGCGCATTTGGCGATGATCGGTGCCGCGCCGGTGCCGGTGCCGCCGCCCATGCCGGCGGTGATGAAGACCATGTGGGCGCCGTCCAGGTGCTCACCGATTTCGGGAATGCTCTCCTCGGCCGCGCTCATTCCGACTTCGGGGTGGGCACCGGCACCTAACCCTTGCGTCACCTGTACGCCCAGCTGGATGCGGCGTTCGGTCTTGGCGAACTGAAGCTGCTGCGCGTCGGTGTTCCCGACGACGAACTCGACGCCTTCAAGCCCTGCGTCGATCATGTTGTTGACGGCATTGCCGCCGGCTCCGCCGATACCGAACACAACGATCCGGGGCTTCAGTTCCGTGGCGCGCGGCGCTGAGAGAGAGATGGTCATGGGACGAGCTGGTCCTTCCGGAATTTGCGGTTCAACGCATCCGGCCCCTGTCCCGACGCGCCCGAGTAACGATGCGTTAAGTACGCGCCGACACCGTTAATCGAGGGTTAACCGCATAGCGTGAGTCGGAACGGCGTCGAGGTTCAGATGACGTGTTTTTCAGGCTTGCGCCGCAGAGAATGACCGCGAATCAACCCTCCAGCGTACCCGGCTGACGAAACCTACAACCCGAGTGCGCGCTTCACCTCGCGCCAATCCACCAACTTGAAATTTTGGCGCGCGCCGGTCGCCCCTTCGTCGACGTCGTCCTGCATGACGACGAGACCTTCGGGAAATCCCCCGACCCGGCCGCCCAGTGCCGCCACGCCATCTGTGCCGGTGACAGCATCGATTCCACCAGACGCGACGACGCTGAACCTGCCCTTGTAGTCCGGCGTCGCTCCATCAACCCGCCAGACGGCAAAGGCGGAGTCGCCCTGGCTTGAAGCGATCAGAAAGGTAGAGCCGCCGTCATCCAGCAGCGCCAGGCCCTCAACGTCCGGGGCCAGCATCGCCGAAGGCGCCTGGGCAATGAGTTCGCCGGATGCCGAACCAGTTCCAAGATCATAGCGCCAGACGCCGCGCCCTTCCTCGCCAAGATACAGACGCCCCCGCGCGTCGTCAGCGACACAGCCCTCGGGCTGGGTCGCGACGGCGAACCGACGTTCTTCGGTCAGCAGGGGCTTTCCGTTAGGCCGGGTTGAGACGCGCAGTTGCCGCACCTGACCATCAGTGCCGTTGATGATCATCAGAAAAGCGTCGCCCCGCCTCGCGAGGCAGAGTCCATAAGGCTCGACCAGAGGGATGGGCACGGCGGCCCAGAACGTCAGCTTCAAAGTCGACGGGTCCAGCAGGAACAGGGCAGCGCCGGCTCCGCGCCGGCCGCGATCCGAGGCTGCGACCAATACCCTCGGGCCCTTGGGCGTCGGAAAACCCTCCCGCAGGTCGACGTTATTCGGCATGCCGCCCGGCACATACTGAAGCTGCTGACCCTTCAGGTCATAGACATAGAGGCCGGCCTTCTTGTCCGTTCCAATGATCACGCCCCTGGCACGGTCGGCGGGGTCCACCCAGATCGACGGGTCGTCCGCAGCATCCAGGACCGCTGTGCCAACCGCCGGGGTCTCGGCAGTCGCAATGACCGGCGTTCCGACGCCAACGGTCATGCCGGCTGAATCTGAAAGAGCCTCCGGCACCGGAGTCGCGCAACCAGATAGCAAGATAATGCTCAGGCCTATTCCGACACAGATATGGATAGATGAGTATAACTTATGCATAATATGAATTCCGACAATCAATAAAGCTACGTAGTTTGTCCGATCAATTGTTTATTCGACTTTGTCAATCTGTGTCTTCGACGACACATCCAGAATAATGGATTTCCGTTCTTGAAAGGGTGACAAAAATGTCGCTGAACCGTCAAGCTTCATAACTAAGCCCCCCGGCAATCATTCGGGGATATAAACATGTTCAAACTCTCGTCTCGCACGGCGCTTATGGCCGGGGTCGCGATGTTCACGGCACTTGCCGCTCATGCTGCGATGGCGGCCGATGCGGTTGCCGAGGCAGGGACCAGTGTGGACGAGGTGGTCGTCACCGGACGACCTATTGCCGATTCCCAGGCGGCCGCGCTCAAGGTTCAGAGAGAGTCACCCTCGCTGGTCAGCGTCATCGCCGCAGACGCCGTCGGCCGCCTGCCCGATCAGAACATCGCTTTCGCTATCGGTCGCCTGCCGGGCATTGCCGTTGAGCGCGACCAGGGCCAGGCGCGCTACGTCAATCTACGTGGCGCCAAGCGGAACTGGACCACAGTGTCCTTTGACGGACTGACCATTATCAGCCCTGAGGGTCGCGACTCCAGGTTCGATAATATTCCCTCGGCACTGGCCAGCCAGGTCGTGGTCACCAAGGCGGTCACGCCCGACATGCCGGGCGAAACCATCGCCGGCAACGTTGATATTCGCACCCGCAGCGCCTTCGACCGTTCGGGCCTGTTTGTCGCCGGCAAGGTGGAACTGGGTTACGTCGAGCTGGGCGGCGGCGAGGAGTCAAATGTCTCGCTGCTGGTCTCGGATCGTTTCCTGGATGACCGGCTGGGTGTGCTGATCCAAGCCTCGCATTACCACCGGAACATGGTCACGGATAACTGGGAAACTGACCCTTACCAAACCGCCGGCAATGGGCGCGACGCACGCCCCGGCAACGAAACGCGCCGCTGGGCCCGTGAATTCGAGAACAAGGCCTACCGCCTGACCCGTGAAAACATCGGCGGTACATTCAAACTCGAATATGAGTTCGACGACGACAACCGTATCACCGTCAGTTCGATCTTTACCAAATACTCCGACGAAGAACTGCGCTCGAACTACATCTTCCGGATGGATAACGGCGCGGTCACAACAGCCGCTACGGCATGTCCTGCCGTGGTTGCGCCGCAGACCACAACGGGTTTCGCCGACATCTGCAACGGCAATACGCCGCAGAAGGGCACCATCTATGGATCGCAGATCACGGCCAACTTCAACTCGCTGGAAAGTGCCGAGTACACTTGGACCAACACACTTGGCGGCGAGCACAGGTGGAACGACTGGGACGTCAACTGGAAGCTCAACTACACCCAGGCCGAAGACGGACTGGACGCCCCGGCGCGCAGTAGCTTCGCCAGCCCGACCGCAGTCACCGACCGGCCCACCGTCGACTATGATTTCACCGACCCGGACAATAACACCGTCAGCTTGTTCCGAACCGTTGTCACGGGCACGGGCGCAACCGCTGTGCGCTCGCGCGGCGCAGCCGTCCAGTCCATTGACGCATTCGCCCTGCCCATCACGGGAACCGCAATTTCCACCACCGACGGCGGCGAGCCGACGTTTGCCTACACCGGAAAATTCGACGTCGAACGCGAACTGGAAATGTTCGGATCACCGTTCAAGCTGAAGTTCGGCGGCGTCTATTCCGTGCGCACCAAGAAGCACGAGGAAACGGTCTATGCGGCAACAGTCGCTCAATTGACAGCCGCCCAGCAGGTCTTCAATTTCGACCAGATCCGCAACCTCAAGCCCTACCAGGGAGACCTGAGACTCGGCTACGATTTCAATTACTTCTCAAAGGATGCGCTGGACAAGCGGGCCAACGATCTGTTGAAGGCCGGCGTGCTGACCCGGAGCAACACCAACGCCAACTTCTTCCGCGTTCGGGAAGATATCGTCGCCGGATATGCCATGGGCACGCTGACCCAGGATTGGGGCAACATCGTCGCCGGCGTTCGCGTCGAGCGCACCAGGAACACCGGGAAGGCCTTCGCCGGTGTGGGTACAGCCAACACCCTGGTGACCGCCTCCAACGACTATATCCTGGTGTTCCCCAGCGCGCACATCAACTGGGACCTGAACGACGAGATGAAGGTCCGGCTAGGCGTCACCGCCGGCGCGGCCCGCCCGGATTTTGACGAACTGAGACCGAACTTGGTGGCAAACGATTCCACGCAGTCCATTTCGGGAGGCAATCCCGACGCCAAGCCTGAAAAGGCCATCGGCGTCGACGCCTATTATGAGTGGTACATGGCCTCTGGCGGCTACCTGTCGCTTGGCGTCTACTACAAGGACCTGAAAGACGTTTTATTCAGCCAGACCGGCGTATTCGGTCGCGACACCCTGAACTTCGGCGGCGTGGATCGCTCGGGCTATTCCCTGAGCACTCTGCGCAATGGTGGCAAGGGTCACCTGCTAGGTGCCGAAGTCTCGGTCCAACAGTCCATCGAGCCGTTCCTGGAGACCAGCGATGTTCCCGACTGGGTCAAAGGGTTCGGTATTCAGGCCAACCTGAATCTGAACGACTCCGAAATCACCATCCCCAGCGTCGGCGGCGTGCCGCAGCGCAAAGCACCACTGATCGGCTCGTCGGATGTGGTGTACAATGTCTCGGTCTACTACGAGCGCTACGGTGTCTCGGCGCGCGTGGCCTATCAGCGACGTTCCGCCTGGGGTCAGTCGGTCGGTGACTATCAGGTCCTCAATGGCGCAATCGTTCCGGTCACCAACGGGGATGTCTATTGGGACGATGACGAGGAACTGGATCTGTCGATCCGCTACCAGATCAATGACAATTTCGAATTGACCTTCGACGCGGCCAACCTGACCAACGATCCGGGTCGCCGGTATGGTGACACCTCGGCCTTCCCGATCGAGTGGGAGCGGTTCGGTCGTCGTTATATCCTGGGCGTGAACTTCACGTTCTAATTCATCCGGAGTTCGGCACATGCGCACGGTTGCGGGATTATTCATTGTCGCGGCCGTGGGCTTGCCCGGCGCAGCGTTGGCCCACGAGGGTCGTCATGCGACCCGGGTCGAGGCACCAGCGGGCAGCAAGGCGGTCAAGGTCGATCCGACCAAACGCCGATGGCTGGCGGGGGACCATCACGTTCACAGCCGTTACAGCGTCAGCTACACGGCCAATCCAGATGGCAAATCACCGCCGACACCGGTGATCGCCGGCGACGCCAGGTATCCCATCCCCACCAACGCGGCCATGGGCGCAAAGTTCGGCCTGTCTTGGATGGTGGCCACCGATCACGGCGGCCCCGAGCACTCCAAGGTCAATCGTGACATGGCCTATCCCGAACTGGTCAAGTCGCGCCGCGAGCACCCGGGCGTCATCCAGTTCTATGGCATGGAGTTGAACACCCCCGGCGCAGAGCATTCCAGCATCATCGTGCCGCACAATCCGGCCGAGCGCGACGTGCTGTTCGGCATCGAGAGCCGATACGATCACCGCGAGCCCTGGCCGAGCGACTCGAAGCGCAACACAGAGGCGAAGATGATCGAGGCGCTGAAATACATGGCGAGAATCCCTGCACCACCAGTGGTCATCGCCAACCACCCGGGTCGGACGGCTTCCGCATTGGGTGCCTACACCTTGGTCTCGCCGGGCGAACTTCGCGACTGGAACGACGCCGCGCCGCAGGTCGCCATCGGCATGGAAGGCGCACCTGGCCACCAGGCCGGTGCGTTGAACGCGAAGGCCCAGGCCGACCCCGACGACGCCTTCCGCGGCAGCTATCGACGCGCCCCCACGATGGGTGGCTACGATCAGTTGACAGCCCGGCTGGGCGGCTTCTGGGATTCCATGCTGGCCGAGGGTCGCCGGTGGTGGATCACCTCGACGTCCGACTCTCACCGCCATTACACCGAAGGCGGCAACGACTTCTGGCCCGGCGAGTATTCCAAAACCTACGTGAAGG
>JANORH010000582.1:0-13252 GCA_031415215.1 Alphaproteobacteria bacterium
CCGTTCCGCAGCCGACGCGACGGCGGCGGCCCGGGCATCGGCCATCGTGGCCATGCGAGCCCTTATGCTGGCCAACACCTCGGGCCGCGCCAGCTCCGGTCGTCCGGAGTTGAAGGGCGGCGCGGGGGCATACTCCAGGCCCAGCTGGATGGACTCGGCATAGTCCTGACCCGCCATTTCGGCGAGCAACACCAGGGCGAAGTCGATCCCGGCCGTCACGCCGCCGCCGGTGAAGAGATTGCCATCGCGCACCACCCGCTCGTCCGAGACGATGGCACCGAACTGGGCCAGCTGATCTCGCCAGGCCCAGTGCGACGTGGCGCGCTTGCCGGAGAGAAAACCCGCCGCACCTAAAATTAGAGAACCGGTGCAAACCGAGGTAAGATAAGTCGCGGAGGCACCCAGCCGCCGGATCTCGGCCATGAACGCCGCTTCCCCCATGGCCTCGGTGGTGCCGAACCCGCCCGGAATGCACAGCACATCGCAGCGCTCGATCAGCTTGAGATCGGCCAGCTTCGTAAACACCAGCCCCTCGGCCTCGATATCCACGCCGCCCATGGAGGCCACCACCACGTCGGCGTCGGGTGTGCGAACCAGCACCTGGTGCGGGCCGGTGAAATCGAGGTGGGTCACACCGGGGTAAAGGGCGAATACAATCTGGCGTCTGGACATTGTTGGGTCTCCGGGAGTTGACGCCAGACATCTAGGTCGGTCATGGTCTGGCTGAAATGACAACCTTCCCACGATTTCAGCCATGACGCGGCGCTTCGCTCTGGTGATCTTTCCAGCCTTTCAGCTGCTGGACGCTGCGGGGCCTATTGCGGCGTTCGAGATCGCGGAACGCTACCGGCCCGGGAGCTATGATCTGTCAGTTCAGGCGCCCGGCGGCGGACAGATTGCCAGTTCGTCCGGCGTATGCCTGACGGCCGCCCCTCTGGCGGCCGGTCCGTTCGACACCGTCATGGTCTCGGGCGGTGACGGCACGCACAATATTTCAACTCTGGCCGACATCGTAACCTGGCTGCGGCAGACCGAAATCCGCCGCCCCGCCAGCGTGTGTTCCGGCGCCTATCTGTTGGCCGAGGCGGGCCTGCTGGATGGCCGGCGGGCAACGACGCACTGGAGCCGGACCGACCACTTCACCCGCACCTATCCCAAGGTGAAGCTGGACGCCGACCGCATCTTCATCCGCGATGGGAATGTCTGGACGTCAGCTGGCATCACCGCAGGCATCGACCTTTCCCTGGCGCTGATCGAGGACGACCTTGGTGCCGATATAGCCCGTCGTGTCGCCCAGCAGTTGGTGGTCCACCAGCGAAGGCCGGGCGGGCAGTCGCAGTTCTCGGCCCTGGTGGACCTGGGCGGTCGCACCGGTCGGTTCGGCGATCTGATGGACTGGATCCGCGCCCATCTGGCCGAAGCCCTGACCGTGGAGCGGTTGGCCGAACAGGCCGCCATGAGCCCCCGCAACTTCGCCCGCGCTTTCACCGCCGAGACCGGCACCACGCCAGCCAAGGCCGTCGAACGACTGCGGCTTGAAGCGGCGCGCACTGCCGTTGAGACAGGTCATGCCCCCGTGGATCACATCGCCGAGCAGGTGGGTTTCGGCGACCCGGAACGCATGCGGCGCGCGTTCCTGCGAGCGTTCGGTTTGCCGCCCCAGGCCCTTCGGCGCGCGGCGCGGGGCTAGATCTTCGCGACCTGGGCCTTCAGCAGGTCGATCGCCTCGGACTGTTTCTCCAGCAATTCAACAATCTGCCGGTCTCTCAGGGAATCCAGCTTGGCCTGCAGATGCATGATCTCCAGCTCTGCGCGCAAGTTGACCACATAGTCGTGCTCGGCGTTCTCGCGGTCCCGCTGGGCGGCGCGGTTCTGGCTCATCATGATCACCGGTGCCTGGATCGCTGCCAACATCGACAGCATCAGGTTCAGGAAAATGAACGGAAAGGGATCGAAGGCGAGACCAAACGCCTTGGTCGCGAAATTCCAGGACATCCACACCGCCAGCACCACGCCGAAGCCGATGATAAACGCCCACGATCCGCCGACCTTGGCGACCTTGTCCGCCAGCCGCTGCCCCATTGTCCGGTCGTCCTGGAGCAGTTCGGGATGCAGGCCCGTCGGCGCGGCCGTGGCGATCAGGTCGATGACGCTGCGCTGGATCGGGTTGAGATCCGAATAGGGCCGGGCCAGCAGGTCGCGGGCCAGGTGATCGCGAGGGTCTTCAGACATGGGGCGTCTCCGGAAGGTCTGGTTCGACCATCCAGTGCCCGCACGCCGGCTGCAAGCCGCAACGCGTCTTACGTCATGTGGATGCAATCAGGATGAGGCGACGGACACTGTCTGGGGAGCCGCCAGCGCCGTCGCCTCATTCGGTTTTGGCGTTGTCGCGGGACCTGCTGCCGGGATCGGCTGCAAAGATGCCTCGACCGCCTGTTCGACCATAGGCGATGCCCCATGAAGATCGGCCACCTGACCGGCCGGACCAGAGATCAGAACCAGGGACTCGTTCCGCGTCGCACTGCGACTGGCCAGCTGTGCACGATAAGGCGACAGTTTGTAGAAAATGTGGGTGCCGACCTGAGCGACGCGCTGCATCGAGGGCGCCCAGAACGGCGACACTGCGGTAGTGTGGAAGTGCGTCGCACGCCCGATGTCAGCGCCAGATGCGCCCGCTAACGCCCGCCTGGCCACGGCGCGGGCACGATTCCATGCGGCGGTCTCGCGCGTGCGCTTCATTGAGCCGTCGCACGTAAAGCTGAACTGACAAACCGAGCGGCCTGCACCCTGGAATACAACACCGCACACCGACTTCGGATAGGACGGATGGCTGACGCGGTTCATCACCACCTGGGCCACGGCGGCCTGACCGCGAGGGCTCTCACCGCGGGCTTCGTAATAGACCGCATCGGTCATGCACTCGAGGTCAGCCCGGCGCATCGCCTTGGCCGCGCCGCGATCATTGCCAAAGCGGATGGCGACCGTTTGTGCGTCCGTGCCGGCGCGGAAGCCGTACCGATCAAGGCCCGTGCGCAGGCCGCTCCCCTGAGCTTCCAGGTGCGAGCCAGCATAGCCGGTGGCGGCAGCATCGGCCATGCGCTCGGCCTCGGCGCGTTCAGCGATGTGACCGGCCATGCCGGCCGCCAGATAAGATACGCCCAGGATCAGGCCCATGCCGGATCCCAACAGTGCGGCGCTCAACAACGCACGCCTTTCGGCGCGCGCTTGCGTTCCATGGTTCAAAACGGGACGGTCCTCAGCGGCGAGGGCGTACTTGCCCCCCAACTCTTTGTCGCCGCGATCGCCCCTGCTCATGCTGGTAGCGATCGCCGGCAGGCCTGGCCCCGAGATCCGTGGGTGGGGAAGGCGACGGCAAATGGTGAAGCGTATATGAATGCCCGAGGGTGGGTTGGCAACACTTTTTTGCAGCGCAGCATTAACGCTTAGGTGGACCACGGATTTCAAACAGTCAGCCCGTCAGTCACAAGGCGCTGACATATATCGGAGATTCGGAGCGACTGAACCGGGGTAACACCTAGACTTCTATTAAGCTAAAGCTCTGTTGTAACCATAACTGTTTACTCTGTTCGCACCCGCACCAAATTGGGCTCTGGAGGCCAGGTACGTTGACCGTCGCATCTGGCGCGCGTCTTGCTGCGTATCTGTGTTCGAAGAACAACGGGAGCGAGCGCAAAATGCGCCATTTGATTTTATCCATGGCGACGCTGGTCGGCGTGCTGGTGGTAGCGGTGAACGCGGTTCACAGCTTCTAGGTCGCACGCGCCATCGGCACTTCGGCGGCGCGATGATCCTGCCAGAGCCGGCGGAAACTGATGCCGGCCAAGATAAGGTAGACGATGATCGCGATCGCGATTCCAACCCCCATGCCTCGGTTGAAGTTTGCCTCGACTGCGGTCTGCATGGCCGGTGACAACGTTGTCGATGTGACAATCAGCCACTGGCCTGCCTGGTAGAGGCCGCCCAGCATCGCTGCGCCGACAAGGCTTCGGATCGCCAGCAGGGACTCCACCAGTCCAGCTCGCCCCGGTCTCAGCAGGGCGAGGAGGTTGGCACCCAGTTCGTAGGTGGTGAAAATCAGGATCGGCCAGAACCAGTCCGCCCAAACCGGAGCCAGGTCGACGCGCAAACCCTCGTAGGGGATCACATTGCGGAAGCGAATGAGCCCGATCCACCACGCGATGAAAACCACGCTGACCCCGATCTCGACAGTCGTTTCGAAGGGCGAATGACGTCGGCCTTTGGCGGGCGGTAGTTCAGCTGGCTTCCATCGGTTCAAAAGGGCTGTCTTGCCGAACCGTTCGATGAGCCCGCAGACCAGCGTCACCGCGCCCAGCGTAAAGATCAGGGCCGCTGTCAGTGAGGGCGCGGTCCTGTCGCCAACCAGGGCGGCATCTTCCCCGCCGACAACCGTCAGAATCGCCAGCACAACATAAAGGCCCGCGACGATCACCAGCGACATCTTCAGCCCGGCCCACCAGAACGGGAACACCTCCGGGCCAATCAGATACTGGATCTTGCGATAGCGACCCGCGACGGTCAGCGGATGTCCGAACCGGACCAGCATCACCTCCGTTTCGTCCCCGGTCTGCGCACGGCCGAGACGCGCCTCCTCGTCCTCCACCTGCGACAGCAGCACGTCGCGCAGCTCGGCAGTGACGTCGGCTTTCTGGGCGTCCGGCAGGTGGCGCGCGATGGCGGCCAGGTAGCGTTCGATCAGGTCCATTTCAGGTCCCCAGGATCCCGTCGAGGGATCGGTTGAGCGCGCGCCATTCGACAATCAGGCGGGCGAGGGTTTCGGTTCCGGGCGGCGACAGGCGATAGAAGCGCTTGTTACGCTTCTCCTCCTCGCGCCATTCGCTGGTCAGCAGCCCCTGGCTCTCGAGCCGTCGCAGCATTGGATAGAGGGCGCCTTCGTCGATCTCGACGCCGGTCTCGGCCAGGGCCTTTCGCAGGGTGTAGCCATAATGCTCGGCGCGCAGTTGCCCCAGCACCGCCAGGATCAACGATCCGCGACGCAGTTCCTGCCGCAGGCCTTCGAAGATTTCGGTTTCAGTCGACATCTTGCTGTGTGTCATACACTGTGTGACGCATAGTGTCTAGCGCACAGTAGTATTTTCTATCTGTCCACGCCTTCGCCGACCTCACACGGCATGCTAGATACAGTGTAAATCAGAGGGAAATGGCCATGTTGCGCGCGATGATGGGACTGCTGGCAGCGCTGGCGATCAGTACGGCCGTTCAGGCCAAGCCGCAGGACATGTACGTCACCAACAATGGCGTGAAGATCCACTACGTCGTCGACGGCAAGGGCCCGCTGGTCGTGTTGATCCACGGTTTCCCGGACTATTGGGGCACCTGGAAGCCGCTGATGGCCGAACTCAACAAGGCTGGCTATCGCACGGCGGCCATGGACACGCGGGGCTACAACCTATCGGACAAGCCCGAGGGCGAGGCCGCCTATGCCATGCCGAACCTGATCGCCGACGTGGCCGCCGTGATCGCCGCCGAGGGCCAGAAGAACGCCATTATCGTCGGCCACGACTGGGGCGCGGCCATCTCCTGGCAGGTGGTGTTCAACCGACCGGACCTGGTCAACAAGCTGGTGATCATGAGCGTGCCGCACCCCGTCGGCTTCGCCCGCGAGATGGCCACCAACGTCGATCAGCAGAAAAACAGCCAGTATGCGCGTAACTTCCAGCAGCCGGGGTTCGAGAAGAACCTGACGGCGGCCGGCCTGGCCAGCATGGTCGCCGGGGCCAAGGACTCACCTCGGAAGGCCGAGTACGTCGAGGCTTTCAAGCGCTCAAACCTCACCTCGATGATGAACTACTACCGCGCCAACTATCCGCGTGGAACGGGCGAGCAGACCGGCATCACTGCAGCAGCTCCCCCGATGATCAAGGTCCCGGTGCTGGTGATCCACGGCATGAAGGACACGGCGTTGAACGCCGCCGGTCACGCCGGGACCTGGAACCATGTCTCCGAGGACACCACGATCCTGATGATCCCGAACGCCGGCCATTTCGTGCAGTTCGATGCCGAGGCGCTGGTGAACAAGACGGTCCGCAGCTGGCTGAACGAGCGGCGGTAGGGCGGATCAGGCCGGCTGGCTCACCCGGCCGTACTTGGCGCCTAACTCGCCCATCACCGCCTCAAACTCGGCAATTGTCTCGCTGAGAATCTGCGCCACCGGCTTCACGGAATCGATCCGACCGGCGACCTGTCCAGTCAGCGCGATAGCGGCTTCCATGTCGCCGCCGAAGTAGAGGTCCAGCGCATTGGCCATCTCGCCCATGACGTTGGGCGGCGGCTCCAGTTCGAGCCGCGTGGTCCGCTCCGTGCGCAGCGCCCGCAGCGCAGGGCCAGGGCCGAAGCGGTTCAGGAATACCGTGTCGGTCTCCTTGGCGCCCACGATGCTGTCCTTCCAGTTCTGATGAACCGGGCTCTCGGTGGCGGAGACCATGCGCGTGCCCATCTGCACGCCCTCGGCGCCCAGGGCAAACGCGGCAGCCATGCTGCGGCCATCGGTGATTCCACCCGCCGCAATAATCGGCAGATTGGTCCTCGAACGGACCAGTGGCAGCAGCACCATGGTGGCGACGTCGCGACCATTTTTGAACCCGCCGCCCTCACCGCCCTCGACCACCAGACCGTCGACGCCGGCGTCGATAGCCTTCTGCGCCGCCGCCATCGACGGCACCACGTGGAACACCGTCAGCCCAGCCCCCTTCAGCGCCTCGCAGTATTTGTTGGGATCACCCGCCGACGTGGTGACGAACTTCACGCCCTGGTCGACCACGAACTTCACGATATCCGGGTCGCGAACAAATGCCTGGGCGACGTTGATGCCCCACGGCTTGTCGGTGAGGGTCCGCATCTTCTTCACCTCCTCGCGCACCTCGTCGAGGCGGCCGGAGGAAGTCTCGATCACGCCGAACCCGCCGGCGTTGGACACCGCGCTGGCCAGCTGGGCCCTCGCAATCCAGCCCATCGGCGCCTGGACAATGGGGTATTTCACACCGAGCAGATCGGTGATGCGGTTCTTCATGCGGGGCTCCCGTTGCACGGACTATCGCTCGGAAGTGGGTCGATTCAAACAGGTGTTTGCTGGAAGCGTAGCCTCAGGGTCGGTGCGGCCCAAATGCAGGAAATAGACCATTGAGGTTTGGAGCGGGCGCTTAGAGTTCGCAGCCCGGCGTCTAGCGGCCTTTGCTCATGACCGTCACTTGATCCGCCAAGAGCACAAGCGGTGCGTGATGATGTCCAGTGTGCGCACCAAACGCTTCACCTCGGATGGTAACGGTCCTTCCCACTGCAGCCTTGAGAACGCTGAGGATCGCGTCGTCGGCCGCGCTGATATGTACACGATCAAAGAGAACGGTCGGCGCAATGAACTCCCCGTCGTTCGCGCACATCCGGCGCGGGAGCTCCAAAATGAATGCGCGCTCCTCGGCGTCGCCCTTTGCAATGCTCTCGTAGTTGGGAGGTCCTGCAAATAGCTGAACCGTCAAGACGCCCGACATGG
Organism: Alphaproteobacteria bacterium; assembly: GCA_031415215.1. Lineage (GTDB taxonomy): Bacteria > Pseudomonadota > Alphaproteobacteria > Caulobacterales > Caulobacteraceae > Phenylobacterium. Next base: position 7,547 of record JANORH010000582.1, read on the forward strand.
CCGCCTGTGATCGCGCAGCCGTGAGATTGAGGCATTCTTTGTGCTGTGGCTGAGCAGCGTACGCTGGCGCTCCAGCGACCAGAAGAGCTATTGCCGAGATGAGAGCTCTCATTTGCATCAATTGAGCATGGCAAAGGCCCACAGCGCGCGCAATAGGACGACGCCCACCATGGCTGTCCCGCCGCCAAATGAAAGCGTTGATCACGAGCGGATCCCCTAGCCTATGGCACGTCACGCCACCGCCGCCCGAACCTCCTCGGCGATACGCGCACCATCCTCGCGCTCGGCTACAGCCAGTTCATAGGCGACCTGAAGGTTCAGCCAGAACCGAGGACTGTTGCCGATGAACCGCGCCAGCCGCAGCGCGGTTTCCGGTGAGATCCCGCGTTTGCCGTTCAGAATGTCGGTGATGCGTCCGGACGGCACCTTGAGTTCCAGCGCCAGGCGATTTGCGGACATCTCTCGCGCGGCCAGTTCACGCTTCAGGATGCGGCCGGGATGTAGAGGCGTCATGAGGTCTTCCCTTCAGTGATAGTCGACAATCTCCACCTCCCAGGCATCGCCGTCCGCGAACCGGAAACAGAGACGCCACGGCCCGTTGATAGTCATCGCCCACAGACTTCGGCGCGGACCCTTCAACTTGTGCAACCCGACCGACTTAAGTGGGCTCAAATCCGCCAGTCCGGTCGCCGCATCGAGGACGGCAAGAAGCTCAGCCGCAGCCTCCTCGTCCAAGCCCGAGTATCGGCTCTTGCCGTCTGTTGCGAATTTCTCGGTCGCGCGGTCGGCCCAGGATCGGATCACGCGAAATAATACTACGATACACGTAGTACGTCTACCAAAGAATTGATGCCGCCACTGACAGCCCCAACCGCGTCGCAACCTCTTCCCCGATCGCCAGCGACGACGTCAGCCCGGGGCTCTCGATCCCGAACAGGGCCACCAGTCCCGGCAGGCCATGCACTTCCGTGCCGTCCAGCCGGAAGTCGGGCTGGGTCTCGCCGGGGCCGTGGAGCTTGGGCCGGATGCCGGCGTAGTCGGGGCTTAGCGCGCCGTCCGGCAGACCCGGCCAAAACTTGCGGATATAGGCGTAGAAGGCCGGTGCCGCGGCGGGATCGACCGAATAGTCCAGGGTATCGACGAAATTCAGGTCCGGCCCGAACACCCCCTGCCCGCCCATATCGCGGCGATAGTGGGTGCCCAGCGCGCCGGGGATCGGCGGCGGATAGATCAGGCGGGCGAACGGCGCCTTGCCCGACAGCCGGAAGTAGATGCCCTTGCCGAAATGCAGTTTGGGGATCAGATCCGCCGGGAACCCCTCGATGGTCGCCGCCACGCCCTGGGCCGACAGGCCCGGCGCGGTCACCAGATAGCGGCAGGTCAGCACCGTGGGCTCGGCCCCGCCGGCGCGCACCTCGAACCCACCGCCCTCCAGGGACGTCGCCCCCTCAAACGGCGTCGACAGCACCACCGCGCCGCCCGCCGCCTCGATCTCGCCCTCCAGGGCCAGCATGTAGGCGTGGCTCTCGAACACTCCGCTCTCCGGCGAGATCAGCGCGCCCACACAGGCCAGTTCCGGCTCCAGCGCCAGCGCCTGGGCCCGCGTCAACAGCGCCATGCCCTCGACGTCATTGGTCCGGGCCTGGGCCATGATGGCGTCGAGGCGTGCCAGATCGGCCTCGCTCTCGGCCACCACCAGCTTGCCGCAGCGGTCATATTCCACGTGGTGGGCGTCGCAGAAGGCATAGAGTTTGCGCCGACCCTCCACACATAGTCGCGCCTTCAGCGAGCCGGTGGCATAGTAGAGCCCGCCATGCACCACCTCGGAGTTTCGCGACGAAACTCCCTGACCAATGGCGTTGTCCTTCTCCAGCACTGCCACCGTCAGGCCGCGCTGGGCCAGCGCATAGCCGCAGGCCAAACCGACGGCTCCGGCGCCCACAACCACAGCATCAAAGTCAAATTCAGCCATGGCGTTCGACTAGCGCGGAAGCCGCCGAATGGGAACCCGGGCCAGCGTCATCATGCGATGATAGAAGCTCATGGGAAGCACGGATTCGAGGGTCGAAGATGACGGTCAGGGATCGCCATGGATTAGAATTGACCGGGGCCAGCGAGACAGCCGGCGGTCTCTATCGTGATGCCGTCAAGGCCTACCACTGCTATGCTGGCGAGCCCTTCCCGATGCTGCGGTCGGCACTGGCCGACAGCCCCGGCCTCGTCATGGCTCACGTCCTTATCGCCTACATGACTCTCGTCGGGACCGACCCCAGAGTCCGCAGCCTGGGTCTCGCCGCCGTCGCTGCCGTGTCAGACCTGAAGGCTACGGCACGCGAGGCCGGCCATGTGGCGGCCGTCAAAGCCATCAAGGCGGGTGAATTCCAGAACGCGGCCCGCATCCTGGAGGATGTGTCCGTCGCCCATCCGCACGATGTGCTGGCGTTGCAGGCTGGCCAGCAGATGGATTTCCTGACCGGTGACGCGCGGATGCTGCGCGACCGGATCTCGCGAGCGCTTCCCGCCTGGTCCGATGGGATGCCGGACCATCACGCCATCCTGGGTCTGCACGCCTTTGGCCTGGAAGAGACCGGCCACTACGCCCGCGCCGAAACCGCCGGTCGGCGCGCTATTGAACTGGAGCCTCGAAACGGCTGGGCCCAACATGCGGTCGCCCATGTGCTGGAGATGCAGGACCGTCGCGCAGAGGGTGTGGCCTGGATGACCGGCAATGCGCCCGACTGGACACGCGAGAGCTTCTTTGCGATCCACAACTGGTGGCACCTGGCCCTGTTCCACCTGGGGCTGGACGACATCGACGCCGTCCTCGAACTCTACGACGGCCCGATCTATGGCGAGGGTTCGACCATGGCCTTCGACATGGTCGACGCGGCGGCGCTGCTCTGGCGACTGAAGCTGCGCGGGGTGGATGTCGGCGACCGCTGGAACAGTTTGGCGGATAACTATGCCGGTCAACCCTGCGGCCAGTACGCCTTCGACGACGTCCATGCCGCTCTGGCTCTGGTCGGCGCCGGACAGGACGCGCAGGCCCAGACGCTGCTCGACGCCATGGCCACGGCAGCCGAGGCGCCCGGCGAGAATGGCTTGATTACGCGTGAGGTCGGCCTGCCTCTGGCAAAAGGGATTGTCCTGTTCGGCCGTGGCGATTTCACGGCGGCGACCGACCTGCTGCGCACCGTCCGAAATCGCGCCGCGCGCTTCGGCGGCAGCCACGCTCAACGTGACGTGATCGATCTGACCCTGATCGCGTCCGCCGCAAGATCGGGCGACACCAGCCTGGAGCGCGCGCTCGTCGCCGAACGGGCTGCGGCAATTCCACAGACGCCGGGCTAGACCCGAATGTCGAGAAAGTGGGCTGACACCCGGCGCAGGTGGGCCTCGCCGGGGGCAGGGTCCACACCGCGCACTGGCACGCTGGTCGGCGAGCTGGCGTTGCTGGCGGCTTGCAGGCGCTCCATTGAGGCGACCTGAACATTGAGCGCGCGGATGGGGATGAACGTAGGGGATGGGCCGATACGCATCATCGCCTCCCGTCTGGCGTGACGATCCCGAACGAAACAGGATCGACGTTCAGCAACTGGCAGATATCCAGCAGAGCGTTCCGTTCCGCGCGGTCATAGCCGCCATCTGCCGAAGCAACGCGGCAGGCAGCTTCAACGACCAATCGTGCGGCGTCTGGCTGCCTCGCCAGCTCCAGAATCGCCGTCTCTGCGCGCGCCGTCGCTACGTCCACGCCCTGATCGAAGCGGCTGATCGCGGCGTCGAACGCCACAAGGCACCGCTCGACGCCGAACACGGCGGTGGCGTTCAGACCGCGCACCCGGGCGCTCGCGCTCAACCGCTCTTCCTCGGTGACCCAGCCATCGGCATGAGCCACCAGGGCGCAGGCTGCAACAAGCGCCTCGAAGTGGGCCGTATCGGACGCCGACCAGCCGTCCATCAAGGTTGGGGTCTCTACCGCTTGATCGGTGGATCCTGTGCGATTGGGCATGGTTTTCAGGCGCTCCTCTTCAGTGCGAAGAGCGTGCTCGATGCCTTGGCGCGCTGGGGGAATCCGGGCCTCACATCGAGCACACTCTGTGCGGTCCGACATCGCGATCTTTCGGGGGAGGAAAGATCACCAGAGGGGCCCGGTCCGCCGATCAAACGTAAGGCTTCAATCCACCGGGGCAAGATCGATGACGATTGATATATGGCGTAGACTTGATGAGCCTTGCTCATCACACATCTGGCCCGGTCGCCCGCTGGAACGCCGAACACAAGATGTCCAATCCTTAACTGGTGCCGGCATCGAACCGGTCCTACTCACCGAAAGCGCAGAGCAGTCCGGTGAAATCGCTGATCCACCCGGAACCCGGTGCAATGCTACACAGTTGTTGTCCAGTCGGACGCCCCCGCTCCCCACGGGGTTCAGACGAAACGTGGAAGAACTGATATGTCTCTCGCAGCGCTCGGTCGCCAGATCCGCAGGAACTCCCCCACCCTGCTGACGCTGGCGATGGCAACCCTGGTGATCGGGTTTGCAACGGTGGGCCTGGTCACCTGACGACCGCGCCCACTCTCGCATTCGCAAGGGCCCTGGTGGGCCCTTTTTCGTGGCCAGCGCACGGCTTTGGGGTAAGGCTGGTTTGCAGCGCCTGCGGTCACGGCGCTCAACCGGAGCGGACAGGGCGCGCAGGATGATGTTGTGCAGATCAGCGATGGTGGGACTTGCCGTCGGGACGGCCGTCCTGCTGGCCGGTTTCGCACCGACACTTGACCTTGCTGGTTCGACCGCGCTTGAGAAATTCGGCTGGACCCTGGTCACCGCCAGCGACGACACATACGTCTATATGCGCGCCGCCGCCCCGGGTGACGCAGGATTGCGCCGCGTCTGGACCGCCTATGACGCCGGGCGCGCCCTCAAGCGCGACGGCTTCACCTTTCGCTCGGTGCGCAGCCTGGGCGAATACGATTGCCGCAGGCGGGTCTCCCGCGTGGTCGCGGAAACCTTCCACGCCAGCCCGGCGTTGACGGGCAAATCCTGGCAGTCGCCCAAGTTCATCCCCACAGCCTGGGCAGCGCCAGTTCCGGAATCGGTCGGCGCGATCCGCATGGCCTTCGCCTGCCGGGCGCTGAACGACATCTAGCGGCGGTTGACGTGCGCGGCCGCCCGGCGTGTGATCGTGCGCTCCGGAGACCTGACCCATGCCCAGCCTGACCCACCTGCCCGCCGACGCGCCTATCGACGAGATCATGGCTGTCCTCGACCGTGACGGCGCACTGATCCTGGATGACGTGATCAGCGTCGCCGAGGCCGACGCGTTCCGCGAGGAACTCCGACCTTACGTCGAGGCCACCCAGACCGGACGCGATTCCTTCACCGGCCGCCACACGACGCGCACCGGGGCTTTGGTCGCCCGATCGAAAACCGCCCGCGCCGCCGTGCTGGACACCCGCATCCGGGCCATCTGCGACAAAGTGCTGTTGCCTAACTGCGAAAGATATCAGCTGCACCTGACCCAGCTGATCCGCATCATGCCGGGGGAACCGGCCCAAGCCATCCACCGAGACCGCTGGGCTTGGGGCAAGTACCTCAAGGGGATAGAGCCGCAGCTCAACACCATCTGGGCCCTGACCGATTTCACCGAGGCCAATGGCGCGACACAGGTGATCCCCGGCTCCATCACCTGGCCGGACAAGCGGGTC
>JANORH010000583.1:0-2759 GCA_031415215.1 Alphaproteobacteria bacterium
GATGACGGGGCCTACAAGGGCAAGCCCGCCAGCATGGTGGTGCCCTGCTATCTGATCCGCCACCCCAGGGGCGATCTGGTCTGGGATACGGGCGTGCCCCAGGCGATTGCGGATGGTCCCGGTGGCACCGCGCCGGGCGGCATCACGGTGACGGCGAAACTCACCGATCAGCTGAAACAACTCAAACTGACGCCAGCCGATATCGAGTACCTCTCGATCTCCCACAGCCACTTCGACCACATCGGCAACGCCGGGCTGTTTGCCGCCAGCACATGGATCGTCGACGCGGACGAGCGGGCCTACGCCTTCCGCCCGGCCGCGCGGGCCGACATCAAGGGTTTCGCCGCTTATTCCGCGCTGGAAACGTCAAAGACCGTGCTGATCGAAGGCGATGCCACCCATGACGTGTTCGGCGACGGTTCGGTGACGATCCATCAGACGCCGGGCCATACACCAGGCCACACCGTGCTGCTGGTGAAGTTGCGCAAGGCCGGCCCGGTGATGCTGACCGGCGACATGTGGCACATTGCCGAGAGCCGCGCGGGGCGGCGCGTCCCGCGGTTCAATGTCGACCGGGCGATGAGCCTGCGCAGCATGGACAAGGTCGAGGCCCTGGCCAAAACCACCAAGGCCCGCGTGATCCTGGAACACGTCCCCGCCGACTTCGAAGCCCTGCCGAAGTTCCCCAAGGCGCTGCGGTAGGTCGCCCTATCCCTCGGTCGGCATCAGCTCGGTGTCCACGGAAGCCTGCATGGCCGGGGCGTAGCGGGAGCCGGTGACGGTGTCGCCGTTTACCAGCTGATCCACCCGGGCCATGATGTCATCCGACAACGTCACCCCTGCCGCCGCCGCATCCTCGCGCATGTGGTCAGGGCTGGTGGTGCCGGGGATCGGCACGATGATTTCGTCCTTCTGCAGCAGCCAGGCCAGGCACAGCTGGGCCGTCGTGCAGCCTGCGTCGCGGGCCAGGGCCTCGAAGTTTCGATAGAGCGCCAGATTGGCCTGGAACGCCTCGCCCTGAAATCTCGGCATGCCGCGCCGGAAGTCGCCCTCTTCCAGCTTGGCCGCATCGGTGACGCCCCCGGCCAGGAACCCGCGACCGACCGGCGAGAAGGCCACAAACGCCACGCCCAGATCTCGGCAGGCATCCAGCACGGCGATCTCCGGGTTGCGGGTCCAGGGCGAATACTCCGTCTGCAATGCGGCAATCGGATGCACGGCATGGGCTTTTCGCAGGGTCGTGGCAGATACCTCAGACAGGCCGATTGCCCGGATCTTGCCTGCCGCGACCAGATCGGCCAGCGCGCCGACGCTGTCCTCGATGGGCACCTGACGGTCCATGCGGTGCAGGTAGTAGAGGTCGATGACGTCGGTCTTCAACCGCTTGAGGCTGACCTCGCAAAGCGCCTTGATCGTCTCCGGCCGGCCATCGATCCCACGCTGGGTGCCGGTGGCGTCAGTGATGCCGCACTTGGACGCCAGCACGAACTTGTCGCGATGCGGGCCCAGCACCTCGCCCACCAGGGTCTCGTTGTGGCCCAGCCCATAAACCGCCGCCGTGTCGAAGAAGGTGTAGCCTGCGTCCAGCGCGCCCAGCAGCACTTGTTCCGCCTGTGCCCGAGGCGGCGGTGCTCCGTAGGCGTGGCTGAGACTCATGCAGCCCAGGCCGATGGCGGAGACTTCGAACTGTCCTATGCGGCGCGTCTGCATGTGTGGCTCCCTTTGCGGTTGCGACAGACGGCGCCGCAGGTAGCGCGTCAAGGCCTCGACATCACTTGAGCATTGCGACAGCACATCTGTCAGATGCCGAGTTAGAATTGGCATAAGCGGTGCCTACGGCGCATGGAGCCATCGTAACCGGGCAAGTTGAAGGAGTTTCCGCCGTGATGACCCTGCGTCCTGGCTTTGTCCTGATGGCCAGCCTGGCCCTGGCGGCCTGCGACAATGCGGGGTCCGCCATCAAGTCCGGTGCAGGCGACTTCGCGAAGGAAGCCTCGCGCACGGCCTCCGGGATGGTTAGCCTCAACACCGCCTGCAGGGTCGCCGGCCAGAGTGAGGCGTTCTGTGGATGCGTCCAGAACCAGCTGGGCTCAAAGCTGGACGCCGGACAACTTCGCGGTATCACCGAAGTCATAGTCGAGACGGTCAAGACCGGCACGCTTGAAGGCGCGGCGCAGAACAGCCAGATGCTGAGCCCGGAAACCCGAACGGCGCTGATTCAGTGCGCCGCAAGGGCTACGGTCGCCGGGGCGGTGGGTGAGGCGTCCGGACAGTAGCGGCGTATCCGCCGATCCTGGCTTCCAGCGCCGCCAGGTCGGCCAGGAACCACACATGACGGCCCCGGTTGGACTCGCGGATGAAGTCTCGCAGAGCATCACTGCCAGCGACTGCCTCGGACACGTCGCCGATGAAGGCGAGCTGGAACCCATAGTTCACGAACTTCTGGATTAGATCGCCGGCGATGCGCGTGCTGAGGGTCAGGAACCCGGGCCCCAGGCGCGAAACCGGAATCACCACGATCTTTGCGCCTGAACCGTAGACATCTCCAATGATGTCGGTGGCGGCGCGTTCGCTGTCCAGCACCGGGCCCTGCGGCGCGCACAGCCAGACAGCCACATCGCCGAGCGCTATGAGTTTGTCGCTCATGTCACGGCCACGCGTCGGGCGGCAAACCAGGGTGCCAACCGGCGGATCGCCTCCTCGACCTGCGGCGTCGAGACCGCGAAGCTCAGGCGGATGAAGCGGTGACCCTCGACGGG
>JANORH010000584.1:0-17593 GCA_031415215.1 Alphaproteobacteria bacterium
AATTGCGAGGGCCTCTTGAACGATCAACGACAGCGACGTTGCGGCATTGCCGTCCTGGCCATGATGATGTCAGGCGTTCTGGCCGGCCCGGTTAGCGCCCAGACCGCGCCTGTGGCTTCGACACCGCGCGCGACGATCCCCTATTCGCAACTGCAGTCAGGGTCTGTCCCCCGAAGCATGACCACCAGGCTCGCCGTTCCCGCCGTCACCCCGGCAAAAGCATCCGCCCAGCCGCCGCTCGATCCCGTGCGACTGGAGGCGTTTGTGGATGGCTGGATGGCCGACGCCATGACGCGGGAGCATGTTCCCGGGGCCACGGTCTCCATCGTTCAAAACGGTCAGGTCATATTGAAGAAGGGCTATGGCTTCGCTGGCCTGTCCCCCCGACGGGCTGTTGATCCGGATCAGACTCTGTTCCGGATCGGCTCAATCTCGAAAACCTTCACCTGGATCCTGGTGATGAAGGAGGTCGAGGCACGTCGCATCCGCCTGGATCGCCCGATCAACCTGTATTTGCCTGAGAAAGTGCGTCTTCCCACCCAGTCGCGGGACGTGATGGTGCGACACCTGCTCGACCACAGTGCGGGGTTTGAAGATCTTGCGCTGGGTCAGTTGTTTGAACGCGACCCGCTGCGCGTGCGCCCGCTGGACCTCTACCTCCGCCAGGAACGACCTGATCAGGTACGCAGCGCCGGGGCGATCGCCAGCTACTCCAACTATGGCGCGGCACTGGCCGGCGAAGCGGTAGCCTTTGTCTCGGGTAAAACCTTCGAGCGCCGGGTCGAGGACGAGATCACGTTCCCCCTTGGCATGAACCGCACGACGTTTCGGGAACCCCGAGCAGAACGGCGGGGTTTGCCAGGTGCCATGCCCGCGTCGCTGCGCAGCAGCCTGGCCACAGGTTATGGATGGCGCAATGCGGGCTATTCCCCCAATCACTTCGAATACTTCGGGCAGGTAGCGCCGGCGGGCTCGGCGTCGTCCACGGCCAGCGACATGTCGCGCTACATGCTGATGCTGCTGGGAAACGGTAGCTGGAACGGGGCTACCGTGTTCGGACCCCAGGCCGCGAAGGCATTTCGAACCCCGTTGCGGCGTACGCCGCCGGGGATCAACGGCTGGGCGCACGGGTTCATGATTTTTGATCTGCCGGGCGGTTATCGGGGCTTTGGTCACCTGGGCGATACGGTTGCCTTCCATTCGAACATGACCGTGATCCCCGCTCTGGAACTGGGCGTTTTCATCAGCACGAATGGCGAGGCCGGAAGTTCACTGGCGGAACGATTGCCACGCGAGGTCGTCAGACGCTTCTACGCCGCGAGCACCACCTTCCCCAGGCCAGGTTCCGTCGGGCTTATCGACGCTGCTAACATGTTCGACGGCAACTATATGTCGACGCGGCGTGCCTATAGCGGACTTGAGGGTTTCGTAAGCCGGCTAGGGGGCGGAAGCGATGTCAGGGTCACCTCCGGAGGACGGTTGATCCTCAGCCGGCGCGGTCAGGCGCGCGCGTTTGTGCCAGAGGGCCCGCTCGATCAGGGTCGGTTCATTTCAGTCGTCGACGATCAACGCATCGTGTTCCAGACCGTCGAAGGCCGCGCCACTGGGATCCGAACCGCCGACAATGGCGAAACCCTGAGACGAACGTCACTGATCGACAGGCCGATCACACTGATCACGCTGGCGGCGCTGACCGGCATCGCGGCTGTGGCGACCCTTGCGGGTCTGGTTGTGAGGAATCGACGCGATCTGCGACAGAATCAGGTGCAGGCGCGGGCGTCGATGGTGCAGGCGATGCAGGCGGGGCTCTGGATAACCGCACTGCTGTTCTTCGCCATCTGGGGTGCCGGGTCGTCTGATGCCCAGACCCTGATGTACAGTTGGCCGGGTATACCCCTGGTGATCGCCTCGACGTGCGCTCTGGTCGCGGCGGTCCTGACACTCACGACCGTCGCTGCCCTGCCGGCGATCTGGCAGGGCGGGCGGCGAGTAGATTCGTGGAATGGCCTGCGCAAGGCGTTCTTTACGACGACGGTCCTGACCTACACGATGTTCTCGCTACTGCTGGCTTTTGCGGGCGGCATGGAGCCCTGGAGTTGAGGTCATGTCCCGCGGCCGAAACCTCGTTGACCCCGGCAATCCCCGGTCGAGCTTAAACCCGCCTTAACCAAGCACTGGGTAAATCCTGCCTAGCAAGGGGGCGGGGCCGCAGATGCGTGCGCCTCCTGCGTGGTGTGGAAAGGGCGTTCGGACTTGAACCCGTTGATGAGCCTGCTGCGACGGTTCGGGATCGGTCGGGTGGCTGCGGTCATCGGGATCGGGGCCGGCTTTACCGCCGTCATGGCCGCCATCTTCCTGAATCTCGGCCAGCCCAAGTCGCTGCTCTACTCGAACCTGGACCTCAAGGAGGCGGGCTCGATTACGGCCGCGCTCGATCAGGCCGGCGTCAAGTATGAGGTGAAAGGCGACGGCTCGACGATCCTGGTGCCGCGCGACGAGGTGGCCTCGACCCGTCTGATGCTATCGGGAAAGGGGCTGCCGACAGCGGGGTCGGTCGGATATGAGATCTTCGACAATGCCAGCGCGCTGGGCCAGACCGACTTTGTCCAGCAGTTGAACCGCCAGCGCGCGCTGGAAGGTGAGCTGGCGCGCACGATCGGCGCCCTGGACGGCATCACATCCGCGCGCGTGCATCTGGTGCTGCCCAAGCGCCAGCTGTTCGAGGAAGATGCCGAGCAGCCCGCGTCATCCGTCAGCATCGGCGTGGGCGCGCGTGAGCCGACCGCCGAACAGGTGCGCGCAATCCAGAACCTGGTCGCTGGCGCTGTGCCCAACATGCGGCCGGATCGCGTTACCGTGGTCGATCAGCACGCCAAGACATTGTCCGGCGGTGAAACCGGCATGGCGGCGGAAGCCGATGGCCGCAAGTCCGAAGTCGAACAGCGTATCGCCAAACAGGTGAAGGCCCTGGTCGAGGGTCTGGTCGGAGCCGGAAAGGCGCGGGTCAACGTGTCAGCCGACCTGGACCTGGCCCGGGTCACCACACAGGAAGAAAAGTACGATCCGGACGGTCAGGTGATCCGATCCGAATCCACCACCGATGAGAACAGTCGCGAGAAATCGGCAGACGCCTCCGGTCAGGCCTCGGTTGCTGCCAACATCCCCGGTGCCGCAGGCGGGAGCGACACGACCGACAACACCAATTCCGCTGGCCGCCAGGATTCCACCACCAACTACGAAATCTCCAAGACCGTGCGCACCGAGGTGCAGGAGCCGGGTACCGTCAAGCGGCTCTCGGTCGCGGTGGCCGTCGATGGCGCAACGGCTATCGGCAAGGACGGCAAGCCGGGTGCCTACACCGCGCGATCCGCCGAGGAAATGCAGCGCATTGAACAGCTGGTACGCGCGTCGGTCGGCTTCGATCAGGAGCGCGGCGACCAGATCAGCGTCATCAACGTCAAGTTCCCGGTGGCTGCGGATACGGGTGGCGTGGAGGCGGCCAATCCTCTTAAGGATTTCGACAAGAACGACATCATGCGCGCGGCCGAGCTGGCGGTGCTGGCAATTGTCGGCATCCTGATGATTTTCTTCGTCGCGCGACCGTTGCTGGGTGCCGGCGGTGGCAAGAAGGGCAAATCCGGAAAGGGCGGTGCCCCCGCGCTCGGCAGCCCGCCGGAAATTACCCGTATCATGGTGCTGCCGGACGGTCAGCAGGTGCAGGTCGCCGCCGACGGCAGCATGTCCCAGCTGGCCCTGTCGGGGCCGAACGGCGACGGCGCCCAGATGGACATGGCCAGCATCGATGGCCAGGTCCGCGCAAACAAGGTCAAGCAGGTTTCAGATTTCGTCGCGAGCCATCCGGACGAGTCGGTCTCGATCCTGCGCTCCTGGCTGCATGAGACAGCCTGATGGCCGCAAAACCCGGATCCAAGAACGTCGTCGATTTCACCCGCCTTTCAGGGGCGGAAAAGTGCGCCGTCATTCTGCTGGCGCTGGGCGAGGAACACGCTTCGGTCTGGAAGGCTCTCGACGAGGAGGAGATCAAGGAAATCTCCCAGGCCATGGCCGGGTTGGGCAACGTTTCCGCAACGGTGGTCGAACAGATGCTGGTGGAATTCGTCACCGGCATGGCCGGGACGGGCGCCATCATGGGTTCGTTCGAACAAACCCAGAAACTGCTGTCCACCATCATGGCCGACGACAAGGTCGAGTCCATGATGGAGGAGATCCGCGGTCCGGCGGGTCGGACCATGTGGGACAAGCTGGGCAATGTGAACGAGGCGGTGCTCGCCAACTACCTGAAGAACGAATACCCCCAGACTGTCGCCGTGGTGCTGTCCAAGATCAGGCCCGACCATGCCTCCCGGGTGCTGGCGTCGCTGCCGGAGGACTTTGCGCTTGAGTGCGTGATGCGGATGCTGCGGATGGAACCGGTGCAGCGCGAGATCCTCGACAAGATTGAACAAACGCTCCGCAACGAGTTCATGTCCAACCTGGCGCGCACCACAAAACGCGATAGCCATGAGATGATGGCCGACATCTTCAATGCCTTCGACCGTCAGACCGAGGCCCGGTTCATCACAGCCCTCGAAGAGCGCAACCGCGAGGCCGCTGAACGCATCCGCGCGCTGATGTTCGTGTTCGAGGACTTGTCGAAGCTGGACCCCGGCGGCGTGCAAACACTGCTGAGGACCGTAGAGAAAGATCGCCTGGCCATGGGCCTGAAGGGGGCATCCGACGCCCTGCGGGAAATGTTCTTCTCCAACATGTCCGAGCGCGCTTCGAAGATCATGCGCGAAGACATGGAATCTATGGGCCCCGTTCGTCTTAAAGACGTCGATCAGGCCCAGATGGCCATTGTGCAAGTCGCCAAGGACCTCGCCAACAAGGGCGAAATCATGCTGGCCGGTGCGGGCAGCGGCGATGACGAGTTGATCTACTGATGTCAGATCCTCTCGTAAAATTTCAGTTCGACACCGTGTTCGATGCCGGGGGTGAAGTGTCCCTCGCGCCGGAACGGGTCAAGCGGCTGTTTCCCTCCGACGAGGTCGAACATATCCGGGCCGCGGCCTACGCCGCGGGTGAGCAGGCCGCTCTGGCGAGCATCAGTGCCGGTCAGGCCAATGCGATCCGCGAGATCATGACCGCCTGCGTGCAGGCCCTGCCGCGACTGGCCGAGGTCGCCCATGAGCATCGCGTCGGCTCCGCCAACCTGGCGCTGGCCTGTGCGAAATCCATTGCCGGTGCGGCGCTGGATCGCTTTCCGGAGGCGGCCGCCCTCGCCGCCCTGGAGGCCCTGGCCCGCGAAATCGACGCCCAGCCCCGACTTGTGGTCACGGCGGAACCCGCCCTCGCCGGGATGTTGCAATCCACCTTGGACGCTGCGGCGCGCGGCCTCGGCTTCGAAGGCGCTGTCGTCGTCAAAAGTGATGGCACGTTCGGCATCCATGCCTTCACCCTCGATTTCGGCGACGGCCAGGCGGCTTACGATCCCGCCGCGGCGGCTGAACGCGTCTCCGAAGCCCTCACAGCGGCGCTGGCTTCGGAAGGCCTGCACGCCGAACCCCTGATCCCCGGCAGCGAAAGCTAGACCCATGGCCGATGACGACCTCAAGCTCGACGAATTTGCGCCCGACGAGGGTCAGGCACCTGCTGATGGCGGCGGTGACGGCATCAAGAGCGCGACAGATCTGGAGACGGTGTTCGACGTCCCCGTGGCCATTTCGGCGGTCCTGGGCCGCTCGACGATGACGGTCGCCCAGCTTCTGCAACTGGGTCATGGCAGCATTCTCGAACTCGACCGCAAGGTTGGCGAGGCCATCGACATCTATGTGAACAATCGCCTGGTGGCGCGCGGCGAGGTCGTCATCGTCGACGACCGGCTGGGTGTGACCATGACGGAAATCATCAAAGACGGCGACGCGGCGGCCTGATGCCGGCCTCGCGTCAAAAGGAGTAGACACCAATGCGACTTCTGGTCGTCGGAAAACTAAGCGGGCAACTCGCCACCGCCGTCAAAATGGCGATGAGCGCGGGTGCCAAGGTAAGCCACGTCGAGACCATCGAGGCGGCGACCCACGCCCTGCGATCTGGTCAGGGCGCTGATCTTTTGATGGTCGACTATGATCTGGACATCGCCGGGCTGATCGCCGCCAACGAGGACGAACGGATTCGCGTGCCGGTCGTGGCCTGCGGCATCGCAGCCGATCCGCAGCGCGCCGCCGCCGCTATCCGGGCCGGTGCCAAGGAGTTCATTCCACTCCCGCCGGAAGCCGCTTTGATCGCCGCCGTGCTGGCCGCCGTCTCTGACGACAACCGCCCGATGGTGGTGCGAGATCCTAATATGCAGGTGGTGATATCGCTGGCCGATCAGGTTGCCGGATCCGACGCTTCGATCCTGATCACCGGTGAAAGCGGCGTCGGCAAGGAAGTCGTTGCGCGCTATGTGCACCAGAAGTCGCGCCGGGCGAACCGGCCGTTCATCTCGGTGAACTGCGCGGCGATCCCTGAAAATCTTCTCGAGAGCGAGTTGTTTGGTCACGAGAAGGGTGCCTTCACCGGCGCGCTCGCTCGCCGGATCGGCAAGTTTGAGGAAGCCACCGGCGGCACCCTGTTGCTGGACGAAATCTCCGAGATGGACACTCGTCTGCAAGCCAAATTGCTGCGTGCGATTCAGGAACGTGAGATTGATCGGGTGGGCGGCACCAAACCCGTCAAGGTCGACATCCGCATCCTGGCCACCTCCAATCGCGACCTGACCCAGGCGGTCAAGGACGGCACCTTCCGCGAGGATCTGCTGTACCGCCTCAACGTCGTGAACCTTCGCCTGCCCCCCCTGCGCGAGCGACCGGGCGACGTGGCCGCCATGGCCGAGTTCTTCATCAAGAAGTACGCTGCCGCCAACAGCCTGCCCGAAAAGCCGCTGAGTCAGGAGGCCCGCCGCCGCCTGATCGGTCACCGGTGGCCCGGCAACGTCCGCGAACTGGAAAACGCCATGCACCGCGCGGTGCTCCTGGCCCCCGGTGCGGAGATCGACGAACATGCGATCCGTCTGCCTGACGGACAGCCGCTATCGCCTACCGATGCTCATGCCCGCACCGCAATGGCGGCCGCCGCCACTGCCGAGACCGTAAGCCGCGCCTTCGTCGGTCACACCGTGGCCGAGATGGAACAACACTTGATTATAGACACTCTGGAGCACTGCTTCGGCAACCGTACACACGCGGCCAATATCCTTGGCATCTCCATCCGGACGCTGCGCAACAAGCTCAAGGAATATGGCGAAGCCGGCGTTTCCGTCCCTGCACCGCAAATGGGCCAGAGCGCGGCGTAGTCTCTTCCTCTCCCGCCGCTGGCGGGAAAGGGGGACCGCTCGCCGCAGAGCGAGTGGTGGAGAGGGAAAGCAACACCCACGGAGTTCAATGCAGTCCGACCCCAACACCCGGCCTGAGGTTCGCCCTCTCCACCACGCCCTCTTCGGGGGGCGGTCCCCCTCTCCCACGTTGTGGGAAAGGAAGGACACCTGATGGCCGAAACCTACCGCTTCGATACAGCGCCCTCCGTAGGTCGGATGTGGAGCTGGGTAGCGCGTGGCGAAGTGCTGCTGGCGCTGGGCGTCGTCGGCGTCGTTGTCCTGCTGATCGTGCCCATTCCGGCGTGGCTGCTGGATGGCTTGCTGTCGCTGTCGATCGCCTCCTCGATCCTGATCCTGATGACGTCGCTGTTGATCAAGAAACCGCTGGAATTCACCGCGTTTCCCACCGTACTGCTGGGCGTCACGCTGTTCAGGCTGGCGCTCAACATCGCCACCACCCGGCTGATCCTCAGCCACGGCCACGAGGGCGTTCACGGTGCCGGGCACGTCATCGAGACGTTCGGCAAGCTGATGATGGGCGGCAACTTCGCCATCGGCGTCATCGTCTTCATCATCCTGGTGGTGGTGAATTTCGTCGTTATCACCAAGGGCTCGGGCCGGATCGCAGAGGTCGCGGCCCGGTTCACCCTGGATTCCATGCCCGGCAAACAGATGGCCATCGACGCCGATTTGTCAGCCGGCCTGATCGACACCGACGAAGCCAAGGTTCGTCGCAAAGAGCTTGAGCAGGAATCCACCTTCTTCGGTGCCATGGACGGCGCGTCCAAGTTCGTGCGCGGCGACGCCATCGCGGGTCTGGTGATCCTGGCCGTCAACGTGATCGGCGGAATTCTGATCGGCGTGCTACAACACGACGTTCCGATCGGCGAGGCGTTTTCGACCTACACCATCATGAGCATCGGCGACGGTCTGGTCAGTCAGATCCCGGCTCTTATCGTCTCGATCGCGGCGGGCTTCCTGGTGTCCAAGGCCGGTGTCGAGGGCTCGGCCGACAAGGCCCTGGTCACCCAGTTGGCCACCAATCCGATCAGCCTGGGCATGGTCTCTGCCGCCGCCGGCGTGCTCGCCATCATTCCCGGCATGCCGATCATCCCCTTCAGCCTGGTCTCGATCGGTGCCGGCGTCCTGGCGTGGCGTCGCTCCAAGGACGCCTCCCAGCCCGAGTTGGTCAAGATCAGCGATGCCCCCACCGAGGCCGAAGACGAGCCAATTTCCCAGACCCTGGCCATCGACGAGATCAAGATAGAACTCGGGTACGGCCTGTTGCCGCTGATCAATGACCTGGAGGGTCGCAGGCTCACTGACCAGATCAAGGCGCTACGCCGGACGCTGGCCGCCGACTTCGGCTTCGTCATGCCCAGCGTCCGCATCCTCGACAACATGCGCCTGCCCTCCATGGGCTACTGCCTGCGCATCAAGGAGATGGAGGCGGGGTCGGGTGAGGTACGCATCGGCCAGCTGATGGCCATGGACCCGCGCGGTGCCCAGGTCGACCTGCCGGGAGAGCATATGAAGGAGCCCGCGTTCGGCCTGCCCGCCACCTGGATCGACGATGCGCTCCGCGAAGAGGCCACGTTCCGGGGTTACACCATCGTCGACCCGGCCACGGTGATGACCACCCACCTGACCGAGATCCTCAAGGAGAACATGCCAGACCTCTTGACCTACGCCGAGGTCCAGAAGCTGCTCAAGGACCTGCCGGCTGAGCAGAAGAAGCTCTCCGAGGACCTGATCCCCACCATCGTCACCGCCTCCACGCTGCAGCGGGTGTTACAGGCCCTGCTGCGCGAGCGTGTATCGATCCGTGATCTGGGTGCGATCCTGGAGGGCATCGGCGAGGCGGCACCACATACTACCTCGATCACCCTGTTGGTCGAACAGGTCCGGGGCCGGCTGTCGCGCCAGCTCTGCTATGCTCACCGCGGCGACGACGGGGCATTGCCGATCGTCACCCTGTCGGCCGAGTGGGAGAACGCCTTCGCCGACGCGCTTGTGGGCCAGGGTGATGACAAGCAACTGGCGCTGGCCCCCTCGCGCCTGCAGGACTTCATTCGTGGTATCCGCGAGACCTTCGAACGCGCCGCCCTGGCGGGGGACAGCCCGGTGCTGCTGACCAGCCCGACCATCCGCCCCTACGTCCGCTCGATCATCGAACGCTTCCGGGGCCAGACCCCGGTGATGAGCCAGAACGAGATCCACCCGCGCGCGCGGTTGAAGACGGTGGGCGCGCTCTGACACCTTAGAGGGCCGCCGTTGCCTCTGGACCGGATTTGCCTTAGCCGTTTCGTGCGGGATCATGCGGTGTCCCGATCAGGCCCAGGCCCAACCACCGCGCCTCTCCGATCTGGAGATAGCGCATGCCTGTCCTGACTCGCAGAACCCTCGCCCTCGCATTATTACTGGCTCCAACCGGATTGCGCGCCGGGGCGCAACCCTGCCCTCCCCCGCCGACCATCCTGTTCGTATGCCCCGCCGGGACTGTGAAAAGCGCCATCGCCCGCGAAACGTTGAAGGCGCGCGCCGCGGCTTCGGGACTGCGCGTCAGGGCCCTGTCGCGCGGTCTCAAGCCCCAAGACCACGTCTCCACCGGCTTGGCGGCGAACCTGAAGGCTGATGGCATCGATCCCGCCGCCGAGCCCTTGCTGGCGCTTAAGGCCGAGGATATCGCCAGCGAAACGATCGTCATCGCGTTCGATGAGGCGGCAACAGACCCCATGCTGCACGGGGCGCGGACCTGGACCAGCCCGTCCTGGAACACCGACTATCCTGCCGCCAAGGCCGCTCTGGCAACACGCATGGACACCCTGATAGAAGAGCTGGCGCGCCGCAACCCCACCGACTGCGAGGGTTCGTCACCATGAACGCCGCCGTCCCGTTCGGCGAGGCCGTCAAGGTCTGGGCGCGCATTGCGGCCCTGAGCTTTGGCGGGCCTGCAGGTCAGATCGCCGTGATGCATCGCATCCTGGTGGAAGAAAAGCGCTGGCTAGGCGAGCGCAGGTTTCTGCACGCTCTCAGCTACTGCACCCTATTGCCGGGTCCCGAGGCCCAGCAACTGGCCATCTACATCGGCTGGCTGATGAACCGCACGGCGGGTGGGTTGATGGCCGGGGCCCTGTTCGTCCTGCCCGGCTTCCTGGCGATCATGGGCCTCAGCATCATCTACGCCCTCCTCTGGTCACTTGGACCGGTTGCTGCCCTGTTCTTCGGGCTGAAGGCTGCGGTCCTGGTGGTGGTGGTGCAGGCGGTGATCCGGGTCGGCAGCCGGGCCTTGAAGAACTCGGTGATGGTGGGCATGGCCGCTGCGGCCTTCGTCGGTATCTACGCGTTCGATATCCCGTTTCCCCTGATCATCCTCGCCGCCGCTGCCGTCGGCTATCTGGGCGGACGCGCGGGCGTGCCGGCCTTCATCGTCGGCGGTGGACACGGCCCCAAGGTCGCAAACGAAGTCCCCGACGCCGACACGCTTCTGGGGGAGGAAACGCCTGAGCACGCCCGGCCCAACCTTCGCTGGGCGCTCACAACCGGTGGCGTGCTTATGACCCTGTGGCTGGTTCCGGTACTGGCGCTGGGGATCGGCCTGGGCTGGGACAATCCGTTCTCGCAGATCGCGGTGTTCTTCTCCAAAATGGCGGTGGTGACGTTCGGCGGCGCCTACGCGGTGCTGGCCTACGTGGCGCAAGAGGCTGTGCAGACCTACCACTGGCTGCAGCCCGGAGAGATGCTGGATGGACTGGCCATGGCGGAGACCACGCCGGGCCCGCTGATCATCGTTACCCAGTTCGTGGGCTTCATGGGCGCTTACCGGAACGTGACCGGGATGGACCCGCTGCTGGCCGGGGTACTGGGCGGGGTGCTGACCACCTGGGTCACCTTCACGCCCTGCTTCCTGTGGATCTTCCTGGGCGCGCCGTTCGCGGAGGCGTTGCGGGGCGCCAAGGCGCTCAACGCGGCACTGGCCGCGATCACCGCGGCGGTAGTCGGCGTGATCCTGAACCTGGCGCTCTGGTTCAGCCTGCACGTGCTGTTCGGCGATGTGCGCGAGGTCAGCGCAGGGCCGATCAGCCTCGACATCCCCACGCTGGCTTCCGTCCACTGGCCAAGCCTGTTGCTCGCACTGGCCGCCGCCGTCGCCGCTTTCCGGTTCAAGGTTGGCGTGATTCCGCTACTGCTGGGATGTGCTGCAATCGGCGTCGGGTTTCACCTCGCCGGTTGGGTCTGAGCGGTCACGCCGCCGACACGCGCCGGAAGGTCTCGTTGGCGTTCTTCCAGGACACCGCCTTCATGAACGCGTCCACATAGGCCCCGGCCTTGGCACCGTAGTCCATCTGGTAGGCGTGCTCATACATGTCGAGCGCCAGCAGCGGCGCGCCATCGGCCAGCGTCATGGTGTGGTCGGCGGCCCAGGTGTTGACCAGTCGCCCATCCCGCCGGCTCCAGGTCAGCAACACCCAGCCCGACCCGCCGCCCAGGGCCTTTCCGATGGCGGTGAACTCCGCCGTCCAGCGGTCCACGCTGCCGAAATCGCGCTCCAGCGCCTGGCTCAGCGCCGCGCCCGGTCGCTCCGGGGCCACCAGACCGGCGAAATAGACCTCGTGAAGGATCATGGAATTCCAGGCGATCAACTCTTCGCGCTTCAGCCCGTTGATCCGGTACCCCGGGGCGGTGGCGGGATCCAGCGCAGCAAACTCCGCCGAGATCGCGCCCAGGCGGTTCACCGCGCCCACGTAGTTGTTGTCATGGTGACTGGTCAGCAGCTTTTCGGAGAACCCCGGCACGGCCCTCGGGTCGAACGGCAGGGGCTTCGGTTGGGGCTTTGGGGCTGCCCGTGTCCCGGAGGCGGCCAGGGCGGTGGCGAGCCCGACACCTGCGGCGAGCAGAATTCGACGGCCTGATGAAACGCTGGGCATGGCTTGTGTTCTCGGCCAACCGCCCGACGATGCGCCAGCGGATCGTAAGGTCATCATGGGCGTCTTCGATAGTCGACGCCAACAGAATGGGGGTCATTTGGCCAGCGCCGTTACTCTGGGCCGTTGCAGCCTTCGTCGTCGGCTGGTAGCGGTTCGAACCTCGGGGCCGTGCCCCCGGTGTTTTTGAGTCTCGGGATACCGATGCGTCGACCACTTCAACGACCCGAAGGCCAGGACGCCAGGTTTTTCTGGGACCTCCTGACCTTTGAAAAGATGCTGACGGGAAACGTCATCCACCTGGTTTACTGGGCGGGTCTGGGGATCATCGGGATCATCGCCTTCGGGGTGATCGGCGCGGCCATCGGCGTGGCCATCCGCGACAGCAACATCTTCCTGGGCATCCTGCTGGCCCTGGGCATTCTAGGCATCGGCATGCTGGGCGTCGGTGTGGGCGTGCTGCTCTGGCGCGCCTTCTGCGAATTCTACGTCACGATCTTCAAGATCAGCGAAGACCTCCACGTCCTGCGCACGGATGTCGAGGATGAGCGCGCGCGGCAGCCCGGTGGCCGTGGGGACTGAGCTTCTGCGGGGTGACACCGGCAGACCACCGGTCGCCGGTTTGTCAGAAAGGTCGCATCGGTGTTTGTCACAAGTCGCGGTATATCCAGCTGTACAGTTTGACGCGCTGGCCGTCGACAGCCCGGACCGTTTGAGGCAGGCGGCACGGTTCCATATCTTATTGTTTTTATTGCGTATTTGTCGTGTTTTGAAGCTGAAAATCTATGTCGGAACGAGCCTCGGCCAGTTTGAAATAGGCCCCGGATCGGCGCTCAGTTCGTAAATTACTATGTACAATCCAGGCGGTCGGTACGGGTGAAGTCACCCCCTGGAATGGGGCAGGGAGAATGGGGACGACACGCCGTGGGTGTCCCCACTGTCCTCTCAGTCAATTGAAGACAGACGGACTGCGGCGACTTCGCGCACGGCTTCAGCGATGGCGTGGAAGTCTTTCTGCAGGATTGTCCGGTGGTTGCTGGCGACCTCGGCGCTGACCTCGAGCCAGGGGTTGCGGGCCACCGCGGGTTTGATACTGGCGCGCATCTCTTTGAACTCTTCCTCACCCCCGCCGAGACTGGCCCCTGTCGCGAGCACGTAGCGAACCGGCACCGTCACACGGTCGAGAACCGGGCCGAATGCAGCGGCGAGCTTGTGGGTTTCGATGTTGATCTCGGCGTGCTGCGCGGCGCTCATGCGGGCGGCCAACCCAAGCGCGCTCCCGATGGGCAGCAGCCAGCGCATGCTCCGGAACAGCTTGCGTACCCGCTCATGGCCGGCCTCGTCCAGCCAGCCCCACGGGAAGGCACCCTCAACCGCGACCACACCTATGGCACGGTCTGGAGACCGCGCGGCCCATTCCACCCCGATGTAGGCCCCATAGGACCACCCCACCAGCAGCGCCCGGGTCACACGCCGTGCGGCAAGAACCGCAGCCAGATCACGAACGCAGGCCGCGAATGAATAGTCGGCTGAGCGCTTTGATCGGCCGCGCGCGCGTTCATCGTAGGTGATGTGCCGCCAGCCGGGACCGAGGTCGGCGATGACCTTCTGCCAATGGGACTGATCGGCATACGAACCGTTGAGGTAAACGACCGGTATGCCAGAGCCGCCCGTATCGGTGACGGCCAAGGCGGTGTCCTCGACGGGCACCATGCCGGTCCATACGTCATTGGTCTGGTTCATACGGTGCGTCCTGCTTCAGTCGACCGGCGTGTGTGGAGCGCCGTGTTCACGGTGGTCCGCGCCTTGATACCTGCTAGTTAGTTATGCTATATACTGGTACTCAGTGATGGTGAGTACGTCAAGAGGGTGTTCCGTGAGCAAGCAGATGACGGAGATGCTCAAGGGCACGCTGGAGGGCATCATCCTCGCGATCCTGGCGGTGCAGCCGGCCTACGGTTACGAGATCACCGCGCGGCTGCGAGAGCAGGGTTTTCCAGACATCGCCGAAGGCACCGTCTACGCCCTGCTCGTCAGAAACGAGCAAAAGGGCCTTGTCGACGTACAGAAGGTCCCGTCCGACAAGGGGCCTCCGCGCAAAGTGTACGCGCTGAACGCCCAGGGCGAGGCGTATCTCGCGGAGTTCTGGCGGACATGGAGCTTCCTCGCCGAACGGCTTCAGCATATCCGCAACGAAGGGGAACAGACATGATCTCAAGGTTGATCGCGCAGAAGCGGCGCTACCGGCAGTACAGGTCACGCGCGGAACAGCTTCCCGGCAGTTACAGGACGGCAGTCGAGGCGCTGGAGCGCTACATGCTGTTTTTCGGACCGGGAACAGGCGGCGAAGTGGTCACGATGCTGGAGGATCTGGCCGAACTCTTCGAACTGAGTGCCGCGAGCGAAATCCAGGTCCGCGCGGTGGTCGGTGAGGACCCGGTGGCGTTCGCGGAGGCTTTTCTTCGGAACTACCCGGAAGGGCAATGGATCACCCGCGAGCGGGATCGACTGACCAACGCCATCGATCAGGTTGCGACGGAACAACCCTAGCGCGGTCGACCAAACCGGCGCGTGTCAGCAATCCTCGCGCCAGGACGTTGCGGCATGCGAGTGTGAAAAATCTCACATAATCACCGCCGAACCCACTTGGCACAGCTCCGGCTAAGCCACGCGTCGGCGTACCCCCACACCCACGCTGTCATCCCGGTTTTCGCAGCATGCGAAAGACCGTGACCCCCGGCGCAATTGTTTCCCGCAAACCAACTGCGGCGACGCTGCACGATCACCCCGACCGCCCGGTCGGGGGTCCCGGTCTTCGCGTGCCGCGACACCGGGATGACAAACTAGAGGTTGATGACGCCCCCGAGAAACTACCGCGACGCTCTTCGCAGGCCCAGTTCGTCCAGGGCGGCGACTTCGCGGCGGCCCAGTTCCTTGCGTTCGACGACGCGGATGTTCTCGGCGATGTGCTCGTACTTCTTCTGGGTCTCGAAGGCCTCGGACAGGGCGTCGCGGGCACCCTGTTCTTCCAGCAGGATCACATCGATGGCGACCTGGGCGCTGGCCTTGCGCAGACGCAGGCCGTCCAGGAAGCCGGGGCGATAGAGGCCGGTGGCGGCCTCTTCGGCGGCAAAGGCGTCTTCGGCGTCGCCCTCGGCATACAGCATGGCCAGTTTCAGTTCGGCGGCGACCCGGCGGTCAACAATCTCCGACAGGCGCTTTTGCAGCACCTCGGCCTCATAGCTCGACAGTTTGATAAGAGACTGGGCCCAACTCACGCGGCGGCTCCGTTCAGGATGTCGTCGAGGCCGTCAAACGAGGCCTCCAGGCTGGTCGCGTCGTCCTTGTCCTGGCCCAGGAAGGTTTCCAGGGCCGGGTTCAGTTCGATGGCGCGGTCGATCAGGGGGTCAGCGCCGGCGCGGTAAGCGCCGATGCGGATCAGTTCTTCCATATTGGCGTAGGCTGACATCGTCTGCCGGGCGCGCGAGACGATGTCCCGCTCATGCGGCAGCAGGCAGCCGGGCATGGTGCGGCTGATCGACTTCAGCACATTGATGGCCGGAAACCGCCCGCGCTCGGCGATGGCGCGTTCCATAACAATGTGGCCATCCAGGATGCCTCGCACGGCGTCTGCAATGGGTTCGTTGTGGTCGTCGCCGTCCACCAGCACGGTGAACAGGCCGGTGATCGGGCCGGCGGTTGTGCCGTCGGGCCGGATCGGCCCCGGTCCCGCGCGCTCCAGCAACTTCGGAAGTTCGGTGAAGACGGTTGGGGTATAGCCCTTGGTGGTGGGCGGCTCACCGGCGGCCAGGCCGATTTCACGTTGCGCCATGGCAAAGCGGGTGACGCTGTCCATCAGGCACAGCACCTCCATGTCCTGGTCGCGCAGGAATTCGGCGATGGCCATGGTCATGTAGGCGGCCTGACGGCGTTTCAGGGCGGGCTCGTCCGACGTGGCGACCACCACGATGGCGCGTTTCAGGCCCTCTTCGCCCAGCGTCTCCTCGATGAACTCGCGGACTTCGCGGCCCCGTTCGCCGATCAGGCCGACGACGACGGCGTCACAGTCCGCGTTCTTGGCCAGCATCGACAGCAGCACGGACTTACCGACCCCGGAGCCCGCGAACACACCCAGCCGCTGGCCGCGACAGCAGGTGGTGAAGACGTTCATGGCGCGGACGCCCAGATCCAGCCGGGCACCGACCCGGGCGCGCGTATGGGCCGAGGGCGGCGAGGCGCGCAGCGGATAGGCGGCGATCCCCTGCGGCAGTGGTCCCTTGCCGTCGATAGGCTGGCCGAAGCTGTCAACGATGCGGCCTAGCCAGGCCTTGGTTGGCCGCACGGCCGAACCCAGGGGTTGGATGCGGATCTCGGCACCGGGTGCCACGCCCTCAACCGGCCCAAACGGCATCAGCAGAGCGCGATTGTCGCGAAAGCCCACGACTTCGGCCGCGATAGGTTTGTCGGCAAACCGGACGATTTCGGCGCGCGCGCCGATGGCCAGCCGCGACAGCCCGCCGCGCGCCTCAATCAGCAGACCGTTTACGGCGGCGACCCGCCCCGAAACGGTCAATGGATCCAGCCGCTCGACCGCAGCCACCAGGCTCTTCAAACCCACCCCTTAAAGCTATGAGGGGACTGTCAGCCCGACACGCTTAAGGGGTGATGAAGAGTTCGGCTCAGTAGACGTCGGAAACGGAGTCCTGCTTCTTGTCGCTGTGGCGCAGACCGTTGGCCTTGGAGGTGATGGCAGCACCGGCGGCCTTGGCCTCCTCCATCAGATCATGACCTTTGCTCAACGCTTCCTCGATCAACGCGTGCCCCTTCATGCGGGCGTCTTCGATGATCGGTGAGGCTGTGCGGGCGATAGCCTCGCGATTGCGCCAGGCAAGGATGCTCCCCACGCCCACCAGCAGCGCGCCGATCAGCATCAGGGGATGTCTGGGTGCGAAGCGCATAGCCGGTCCCAGATAGGTTTTGGCACGGCTGATCTGGTCGCGGCTCAGCGGCAAACGGTGACGGGCGAGTGTTTCGGTATGGTCGGTCATGATAGCCTCGGCTTGTGGGTGTGCCGGGATAACCCCTTGCAGCGCAGGGAGTTCCCGCCCACCTGTTCGATCAGCCTGTCCAATCACGAAAGATTCAACGGCGACACGGCCCGTTGCAGCACCGACACGCCTTGTTCCCGATTCCGAAATCAGACTAACGATTCGGGACGAGGGGCCAGCACCGTTAACCAGTCTTAAAGAACGACCAAGGCAGGTTAACGAGAACGAAAGGGGCGGATTCAGCAGAATTCGTCCGGGAATGCGGG